>NZ_JBFBCF010000002.1:422123-611610 GCF_040683035.1 Streptosporangium sp. NPDC051022
CCGGGGGGGGCCGGGTGCCCCCCCCCCCCCCCGGCGGGGGGCGGGGGCACCCCCGGCCGGGCCGGGCGGTGAGCCCGCCCGGCCGCGCGATGGGATGTCCGGTGCTGTGACCGGGAACCTTCACCGGGTCGGGCGCCGTACATCGGCGCCGACCCGCTCCGCTTCACCGCCCGCCGTACCGGCGCTTGGAAGGTCACGGACGTGGTGAAGGCGGGTGATCGCCGCCCTGGCCGGCCAGGCCTCTCGGCGAGAAGGCGTCGGTCGGGCAGGTCCCTGAGGGTGCTGGTCGAACAGGTCCCTCAGGGGGCGGGCAGGTTTCTGAGGGTGCTGGTCGAACAGGTCTCTCGGGAGTCGGTCGGGCAGGGCCTTGAGGGGGCTGGTCGAACAGCCCCCTCAAGGATTGGGCGTTCCTGAGGGGCTAGTTGAACAGGACCCTCAGGGAGAAGGTGGCGTCGCTGCCCGACTGGGTGCCGCTGATGCCGACGGCCCGCAGGACCTGGGCGTTGGCCTTCTCGTCGCCCTGGAGGTTCTGCAGGTAGAAGTGCTCCAGCTTGTCGAGGTCGACGTAGGCGGCGAAGGTCGCCTTGTCGGCGTCCGGGACCGCGAGCTTGAAGCCCTCGTCGTCGCCCAGCGTGCCGTCCTTGGCGAGCTCGGCGGCGTAGTCCTGGGAGCTGGCCAGGACGAAGGTGCCGTCACCGGGGACCTTGGCGAGCTGCGGGACGGTGGTGCCGGAGTCGGCGAGGAACTTCTCGATCTTGCCGACGACGTCCTGGGCCTTGGCCGGGTCGGTGGTGATGCGGGCGCCGAACTTCGGTTCGCCTCCGTCCAGGCCCCTGGCGTCCAGGGCCAGCGTGAGGTTCTTGCCCAGCAGCGTGGTCAGGTCGGCGGGGAGCGCCAGGCCGTACTTCTGCTGGAGCTGGTCGGCGAACTGCTGGAAGGAACCGGCGCCGCTCACTTCGGCGGACTTCAGGAGCTGGCTCCACTGCTTGCCGATCACGTCGCCGAGGCCGGAGATCGAGACGGCGGCGGCGGTCGAGACGGGGAGCACACCGATCTTGGACACCTCGGGCTGGCCAAGGTCCAGGTTCTGCGCACCGCGGCTGACACCGGCCAGTTCGACGTAGTCGCCGTCGAAGCGGAGCGCGGCCGCCACGCGGAGGTTCTTGATCTGCGCGAGGGCCTCGGGGTTCTGGGTGGCCAGCTGCGGGGCGAGGGCGGCGACCTTGCCCGCGTTCATCCAGAAGGAGAGCACGCCGGTCTCGCCGAGGGCGCTCAGGTCGTCGGAGAAGTCGGTGTTCTGCGACAGCGGCGCCGCCGCGGCGGCCCGGTCGGCCTCCGCCTGGGTGGCGGTGAGCAGCGCGTAGCCCTCGCGGAACGCGATGCCGTGCTTCTGGCCGTCCATCAGCTTGGCGATCCCGGCCTTCGCCTTCGTCTCGTCGGTGACCTGAACGGCCACGACGATGCCGGGGTCACCGCCGCTCTTGGCCGGGGGAAGCGCGGCCAGGCCGATGCGGTCGCCGAGCCACGGTTCGACGTCGGCGGCGTAGTTCACCTTGTCGAGGTTGCCGCTGTCCTGCTTGATCAGGTCGAACAGGGACTTGCGCGGGTCGTCGCCGGTGAAGGAGCTCTTGGTGACGGTGAACTTCCTCGCGATGGTGAACAGCGCGATCTTCTGGTTCGCGGCCGGATCGAGGTCCAGGCGTACGTAACCGAACGCGTCACCGGGCAGCACGTCGTGCGGCTGGGCGCCGCCACCGCTGAGCAGGCTGACCGCGAAGGCGCCGCCGCCGCCCACGAGGGCGACGACCAGCGCGGCGATCACCGCGATCAGCCAGCCCTTGCCCTTCTTGGCGGGCGGGGCCGGAGGCTGTCCCGAACCGAGGAAGTCGGGGCCCTGCTGCCAGGAGGGCTGCGTGTAGCCCGGCTGCTGGCCGTACGCCTGCTGCTGGTAGCCCTGCTGCTGGTGGCCCGGCTGCGGGTATCCGGACTGGTGGCCGGCCTGCTGGCCGTAGTTCTGCTGCTGGCCGTAGGCCTGCTGGGGGTTCGGCGGCTGGCCGTACGCCTGCTGCTGGCCGTAGCTCTGCTGCTGCTGGCCGTATCCCTGCTGGTATTCGGGCTGGGCCTGCTGCTGGTATCCCCCCGCGTTCTGCTGCGGGTAGCCCGGCTGCTGGTAACCCGCCTGCTGGGGATAGCCCTGTGGGCGGTAGGCGATCGTCCTGTCGGGCTGCTGGTCAGGCGTGGGCGACTGGTCGGGGGGATTGTTGGCAGGCATGCTCACTCACAATGTGGACTTCTTGGGTACCGAAAAGTTAGTGCACATCGGTAGCAAACCGCTTGCATTAAACTAACTAAGCGGTTGTTCCGTCTAACGCGACCGTTCGCCGGAATGGAGCATCGCCTGCTCCGACGCCTCGATTCGCCTCCCCGACGTGATTCCGTCGTCTCCCGCGAGAGTGATCGTTTTCGGGGGATCGCGCCGCCGTCGTGACCGGAAAACGCCTCCGCGGCTCCTCGCCGCCGGGACACCGGCGTCCGGTCGGCCCGCACCTCTCCGTGTCCCGCACCTCTCCGTGTCCCGCACCTCTCCGTGTCCCGCACCTCTCCGTGTCCCGTGCCGGCCGGTCGATGAGGCCACCGGTTCCCGGCTCCTTGACCTGCCGGGAAGAGCGCCGGAGAAACCCGCAAGCGGTTTCCGGTTCGAGGAAAGCGTGTTTTCCCAGGTGGTGGCATATGTGTGAAATCGGCGAGGCGGGAGCCACCCGGGCTCGGTAGACTTACCCTACAGAATAATATTCGGGGGTATGGATGACGAAGTTCGATGAGGCGACGCAGGCGATCCGGGTGGACGAGACCACCTACGACGTGTGCCTGGACCCCGGATACTCCATCGGGGGACCGCTCAACGGCGGCTACCTGATGGCCGTTCTGCTGCGGGCGGTCGTGGACGCCTCGCCGCACGAGCACCCCGTGACCACCAGCGCCCAGTTCCTGCGCTCTCCCGCCCCCGGCCCCGCCCAGGTGAGGCTGGAGCAGCTCAAGGCGGGCCGGACCGCCACGATGACCCGCGCCACCCTCGTCCAGGACGGCACGTCGTTCATCGAGACCCTCGTCACGACGGCCACCCTGCGCGACGTCGCCCCCGACTGGATGGGGCGCCCCCCGGTCGCCATGCCCCCCATCGAGCGGTGCCGCACGCTGCCCGACCCCGGGCCCGAGTCGGGCATGACGTTCAGCGCGCAGATGGAGGTGGCCTACGACCCGCCCACCGTCGGCTGGCTCGACGGCGACCCCTCCGGGAGCCCTGAGGTCCGCGCCTACTTCCGGCTGGCCGAGCCGCAGGATCCCGACCCCTACGTGCTGGCGATGGCCGTGGACTGTCTTCCGCCGGTGGTCTTCTCTGCGGGAGCGCGGGGATGGGCCCCCACCGTGGACCTCACCTGGCACCTGCGCGCCCTGCCCGCCCCCGGCTGGCTCACCCTGTTCGGCAGCGGCCGGATGATCGGCGACGGCTGGTTCGACGAGGACGTCGAGGTCTGGGACTCCGCGGGACGCCTGGTCGCCCAGTCCCGCCAGCTCGCCCGGGTAGGACGCGGCTGATGACCACGTCATGATTGATCGTGTTGTGAGGATTCTTACCGTGAGCCGTCGTCCCAGGTCGCCTAACCTTGGGAACCGTGTCGCAAGCAAGCATTGGAATCTTTGACAGCGGTGTCGGCGGTCTCACGGTGGCCAGGGCGATCATCGATCAGCTGCCGAGCGAGTCGATCTTCTACGTGGCCGACACGGCGCGGCAGCCGTACGGTCCCAAGACCATCGCGCAGGTCCGCGCCTACGCGCTGGAGGTGATGGACCACCTCGTCGAGCACGATGTCAAGATGCTGGTGATCGCGTGCAACAGCGCCAGCGCGGCGGTGCTGCGGGACGCGCGTGAGCGCTACGACGTACCGGTCGTCGAGGTCATCCAACCGGCGACACGCCGGGCCGTACGGGCCACCCGCAACGGCCGGGTCGGGGTGATCGGGACCAGGGCGACGATCGAGTCGATGGCCTACCAGGACGCGTTCGCCGCGGCCCCCGACGTCCGGCTGACCGGGGTGGCCGCGCCCCGCCTCGTGGAGTTCGTCGAACGGGGGGAGACGACGAGCGAGGAGCTCATCGAGGCCATCCGCGGCTACCTGGAGCCCGTGCTGCGCGACGGATGCGACACGCTGATCCTGGGCTGCACCCACTACCCGCTGCTCACCGGCCCGATCTCCTACGTCGCGGGGGACGGCGTCACGCTGGTCTCCAGCGCCGACGAGACGGCCAAGGACGTCTACCGCGTCCTGCACGACCGGGGCCTGGCCGCGGTGGGGGGCACCCCCCGGCACAGGTTCGCGGCGACCGGCGACGGCCGCCTCTTCGCCCGGCTGGGCCAGCGCTTCCTCGGCCCCGAGATCCAGGCGGTCGAGCTCGCGGCGGTCGGGCAGGTCTCCGGCGACGGCTACGTCCCGCTGGGACAGTCCGCCTCCGCCGCCCCGGGCCTCGGGACGTGGGAGCCCATCGGGTGAGACAGCCGGACCTCCCGGGCCCGCGGGAACTCCCGCGGGGCGGGTGAGGCCGGGGCGCCGGTCACCGGTTCCCCGAGGGCGATGTGGGGCGTCGCGAAGCAGAGACCATACCGTGACAAGTAGGAGGCCGCCGTGAAACTGACGATCATCGGATGCTCTGGGAGCTTCCCCGGCCCTGACAGTCCCTCCTCCTGCTACCTGCTGGAGGCCGAGGGGTTCCGCATGCTGCTGGACTTCGGCAACGGGGCGCTGGGCGCGCTCCAGCGGCACATCGGCCTCTACGACGTGGACGCGATCTGCCTGTCCCACCTGCACGCCGACCACTGCCTCGACATGTGCGCCTACCACGTGGTGCGCACCTACACCCCGCACGGCCCGCTTCCCCGTGTGCCGGTCCACGCCCCCGCCGGCGCGCCCGGCCGCCTGGCCGCCGCCTACGGCATGTCCGACGAGCCTGGGCTGGAGACGGACTTCGACTTCGCGCGGCTGACGCCCGGCGTGTTCGAGGTGGGCCCGTTCGAGGTGACGGCCGCCCCGATGAACCACCCGGTCGAGACGTACGGGTTCCGGGTCTCGTACGGCGGCCGCTCGGTGGCCTACTCCGCCGACACCGGAGAGTCCGCCGAACTGGTCAAGCTCGCCTCGGGAGCGGACGTGCTCCTGTGCGAGGCGTCCTTCCTGGAACAGCCCGGCCTGCCGACCGGCCTGCACCTGACGGGGCGCCAGGCCGCCGAGCACGCGGCCAGGGCCGACGTGGACACCCTGGTGCTGACCCACCTCGTGCCCTGGTACGACCCCGGGCGGATCCTCGACGACGCCTTGCGGGGCGGCTACGCCGGGCGGATCGAGCTCGCGCGCAGCGGCGCCGTGTACGACCTGGGCGGATGAACCCCGCGCCGGCCGGTTGCCGGCGCGCCCGTCATGCCCACTCCAGCCCGGAGAAGGAGGGGGGCGCCGAGGCGGTGCCGGTGACACGCAGCCGTCCGTTTCGCGTGCTGACGCGGTAGAACGCCGGAAAAACCGTCATTTTGAAGGCGGTGGTGACGGCATCGCCGTCCCGCTCCAGGACGACCCGTGCCACCGTGCCGAGCCGGGCGGCGAGCGCCTTGACCGCGGGGTCGGCGATCGGCCCGCCCGGATGACGGCTCTCGTGGCAGACCACGGCGATCACCTCCGCCCCCTCGACGCGGAGCGTTTCCGCGGCCTCGCAGAAATCGGGGAGCGTCGTTTCGCACGGGACACGGCCCACCATGAAGAATCCCAGCACGGTCGGCCGGTCGAATTCCCATGAGCGGACCGGCTCCCCGTCCACGGTGCGGGTGCTGAACCCCGGTATTTCCGTCCCGACCGGCAGGAGAGAATCGTCCGCCTGGTCGACGGTCCTGTGCTCCAGGGCGCTCATCTTCGCGGAAAGAGTCGCGGCGACGTGCGCGGTGAGCGCGAAGTTGGCGATCACGGCGACGCCCAGTGCCGCCACGAAAATGTAAACGGTGTTCATCGCGTCTCCCGCTCCAGGTAGGCGAGGACTTTCTCCGAGAGGACGACGGCGACGCCCGAGGGCGACGCCCAAGGAGGCCGGCCGTTTTCCGGCTGGTGTGCTGGATTTCAGGGATATCTGGGGAGAGTTTCCGCGGGGCCCGGTTTCTCCGCGCTCTCCAAGCGTGCCGCTCCGCGGCCGGAAAGTCGTTGACCGTCCCCGCACGGTTGTTGCCGGTTTCCGCATTCCGCCTTCGTGAGCGGATCACGCCCGCGACCACCGGGGGAAACGGTGCGGACGGGACGGAAGACGCCGTCCTCGCACGTGTCGCGTGTGCCGCGGGCCGCTTGTCCCCCGGTCGCCTCCCGGACACGGCGCCCGCTCGTCTAGGGTGAGGTCCATGGCTCGCGCAGATGGACGTTCTCCTGATCAGCTCCGCCCCGTCACCATCACCCGTGGCTGGCTCGCCCACGCCGAGGGGTCGGTGCTCGTCGAGTTCGGCGGCACCAGGGTGCTGTGTGCCGCCTCCGTGCAGGACAGCGTGCCGCGCTGGCGCAGGGGAAGCGGCCAGGGCTGGGTCACCGCCGAGTACGCCATGCTGCCCAGGGCCACCAACACCCGTAACGACCGCGAGTCGGTGCGCGGCAGGATCGGCGGCAGGACGCACGAGATCTCCCGCCTGATCGGCCGTTCGCTGCGGGCCTGCGTCGACTACAAGGTCCTCGGCGAGAACTCGATCGTCATCGACTGTGACGTGCTCCAGGCCGACGGCGGCACCCGCACCGCCGCGATCACCGGCGCCTACGTGGCGCTGGCCGACGCGGTGCGGTGGATGCGCGAGCGGAAGATGTGCAACGGCGACCCGCTGATCAACTCCGTCGCCGCCGTGTCGGTCGGCGTCGTCGGATCCACGCCGCTGCTCGACCTCTGCTACACCGAGGACGTCGCGGCCGAGACGGACATGAACGTGGTTATGACCGGATCCGGCGAGTTCGTCGAGGTCCAGGGCACCGCGGAGGGCAAGCCGTTCGACCGGGCCGCGCTGAACGAACTGCTCGACCTGGGCGTCGCCGGATGCGCGGAGCTGACCCGCCTGCAGCGGGAGTCGCTGGCGTGAGCGCCGGGGAGGCCGGGCCGGCGGGTGTGACCGCCGGCAGGCTGGTGCTGGCCACCAGGAACGCCGGGAAGATCGCCGAGCTCCGCCAGATCCTGGCCGACGCCTCGGTACCGGTGGAGATCGTCGGTCTTGAGGAGTTCCCCGAGATCGGCGACGTCGCGGAGACCGGGCTGACCTTCGCCGAGAACGCCCTGCTGAAGGCCCACGCCGTCGCCGAGCAGTCGGGCCTGCCCGCGATCGCCGACGACTCGGGCCTGTGCGTGGACGCGCTGAACGGCATGCCGGGCATCTTCTCCGCTCGCTGGGCGGGCAAGCACGGTGACGACGGGGCGAACCTGGAACTGCTGCTCGCGCAGGTGTCCGACGTTTCGGGAGAGCACCGGGGCGCCCACTTCGCGTGCGCGGCGGCGCTGGCGCTGCCGTCGGGCGGGGAGCGGGTGGCGGAGGGCGCGCTGCACGGTGTGATCATCGACGCGCCGCGCGGAACCAACGGCTTCGGCTACGACCCGATCTTCGTGCCGGAGGGGGAGAACCGGACGACGGCGGAGCTCTCGCCCGATGAGAAGAACGCCATCAGCCACCGGGGCCGCGCCTTCCGCGCGCTGGCCCCCGTCATCGCCGAGGTCCTCGGCTAGGGCGGATCGCGCCTCCACCGTCGGCTCCGGGCCCGTCCTCGATCGCCGTCGAGGGGGTGCCCGCCCCTCGCCGCGGGACGACACTTCGGAGGGTTCGTGATCGGTGCGTAAGATCCGCGTCCCCGGCCGAGCGTAACGTCTGAAGTATGGAGAGCAACAGGCGTGTGCCCATGTGGGCGGCCGCCCTGATCGGTCTGGTTTCCGGCGCGGTGGCGGTCGGGGTCTCCCTGCTGGCGGCCGGGCTGGTGAAGGCGTCCGCCTTCCCCGTCGTCGCGGTCGGCAACGCCGCCGTGGATCTCGCCCCCGCGGGGGCGAAGGAGTTCGCGATCCGCGTCTTCGGGGAGAACGACAAGAACGTCCTGGTCACCGGCATCTTCGTGGTCCTCGCCGTGATCGCCGCCGTCCTCGGGATCCTGGCCGTCCGGGACATCAGGTACGGCATGGCGGGGCTGACCGCCTTCGGCGTGATCGGTGTCCTGGCCGTCCTGACCCGCCCCGACGCCGGTCCCCTGGACATCGTGCCCACGATCGTGGGCGCGGCCGCGGGCATGGCCGCTCTCCAGCTCCTGGTCGGGCGCGCGCTGCCCGCACCGGCCGGCCGGGCCGTCCGTGACGGCGGCGCCGAGGCGGGGCCGGGAGAGGCGCCCGGTGCGGGGGGCGACGTGGAACCCACCGTGGAACCCACCGCGGGGGCCGGAGCGGGGGGTGGAGCGGAACCCGCTTCCGGCGTGCCCGGAGCGGAGGCCGGGGAGCGGCGTGAGATCCCGGTGCCGCCGGTCATGCGGCCGGGGGAGGGGCCGCTCGTGTTCGACCGGCGCAGGCTGCTCGCCGGGGCGGTCGGCGGTCTCGCGGTCGCCGGGGTGAGCGCGGTAGTCGGCCAGACGCTGTCGGGGCGGTCGGCGGTGAACACGGCCAGGGCCGGTCTGACGCTGCCCAGACCCGCGACCCCGCTCCCGGCGCTCCCGGCGGGCGTCGATCTGAGGATCAGGGGGCTGTCGCCGTTCGTCACCCCCAACCGCGACTTCTACCGGGTCGACACCGCCCTCATGGTGCCCCAGGTCGATCCTCGCTCCTGGACCCTGAGAATCCACGGCATGGTGGACAGGCCCGTCGAGCTCACCCTGGCCGACCTGATGAAACGGCCCGTGGTCGAGGCCGACATCACGCTGTGCTGCGTCTCCAACGAGGTCGGCGGCCCGTACATCGGCAACGCCCGCTGGCTGGGCGTCAGCCTGGCCGGAGTGCTGCGCGGCGCGGGCGTGCACAAGGACGCGGACATGCTGCTCAGCACCTCGGCCGACGGCTGGACCTCCGGCACCCCGGTCGACGTGGTCCTCGACGGCCGTAACGCGCTGCTGGCCTTCGCGATGAACGGCGAGGCGCTCCCCGTCGAGCACGGCTTCCCGGTCCGCCAGGTCGTTCCCGGCCTCTACGGCTACGTCTCGGCGACCAAGTGGGTGACGGACATCAAGGTCACCCGCTTCGACCGGGACGAGGCCTACTGGACCCCGAGGGGCTGGTCGCCCAAGGGGCCGGTCAAGACGGAGTCGCGCATCGACCTGCCGAGGGACGGGGCGCGCCTTCCCGCGGGCCGTACGGTGATCGCGGGCGTCGCCTGGGCGCAGCACAAGGGGGTCGACGCCGTCGAGGTCCGGATCGACCGGGGCCCGTGGCGCCGGGCCAGGCTCGCCGAGGCGCCGACCGCCGACACCTGGCGGCAGTGGGTGATCGACGACTGGGACGCCACACCGGGCGGCCACACCATCGAGGTGCGGGCCACCGACGCCACCGGCTACACCCAGACCGAGGAACGCGTCCCGACGGCCCCCGACGGCGCGACCGGCTGGCACACCGTCAACGTGGAGGTCGCCTGACGGCGAGGCTACGGAGGAGCCACTCCCCGTCCGGCGCCCGCGCACCCCGTGACCCCTCAGCGGGGCGGCGTGGTTCCCGATCTGGTCAACTCGCCCGCGCCGTGGCGGGACCCGCCCTAGCATCGGGCCGCGATGACAGGTCGAGGGGGGCCGGGTGAATCAGGTGTTCTCACTCACGGGGGTCTACAACCCCGTGGTGACCGCTGACGGGCAGCGGTGGCGGGACTTCGAGCTGGAGCTTCAGGCGTCGGTGGTGGTCGCGGCGCCCAGGGAGCCGGAGCGGGGGCCGTGGCGGCCGCCGTGGCTGGACAGGTGCAGGCCGTACGGCGTGGCGGGAGGGCTGGCCAGGCCCGACCCGCAGACCCAGGAGGACATGGTGCGCGCCGTACCGGTGACGAACCAGGGGGTGCCCAGGCGCTTCCCCGACCCCCGGGGCATGTGGGTCAGGCTGACCAACGGGGCGGGGGCCGCGGACGACCCGTTCCGGGCGACCAACGCGCTGGACTGCGCGCTGGCGGTGCTGTCCACCTGGTACGGCGCGCCGGTCGTCGCCGCGCCCCGGCGGCCCGAGTACGACCGGATCGGCAGGCCGTTGCTCACCGGGGAGGCGGGCGGGGTGGCCCGCGCCGAGCGGTGGCTGGGGCAGCGTTTCCAGTACGTGGGGCAGGGGCGGCAGGCCTACGTCCCGATCGGGCAGGTGCTGCTGGCGGGGGGACACGGTGCCGCGGCGATCATCGTCAACCGCTGGCCCGCCGGAGGCAGCCACGCCTGGAACGCGGTGAACGCCGGTGGAGAGGTGATCTGGATCGACGCGCAGCGCGGGCACATGGCGGTCGATCCCCCCTACGAGTCGGTGACCGGTGTCTTCTGCGTGGTGCTCGACGGGGAGGGGCGGAGGCTGTGAATCTCGACCAGGCCAGGGCGGTCGCGGAGGAGTACTTCAACGGGGTCCGGAACCCCGGATCCGCCGCGGAAATCCGGATTTATGCCTTCAGGGAAGGCTACGTCGCCTGGGAGAAGGAGCCCGAACCCGACGATCCCAACGTGCTGCCCGACACGGTCGGCGGCGGGTGCGTGGTGATCGACAAGATCACCGGGGAGATGGCCATCCGGCCCCTCCTTAACCCCGAGACCGTCGCCGACCAGTGGCCGGGCCGCCGCCCCAGATGACCGGACGGCCGGGGCGCCGCCCCCCTTGCGAAAGGCGCCCCGGCCACGGATGGAGACCCCGGCCGGATCAGCCGGCGGCCAGCGAGTTCACGATCGAGGCCCGCGCAGCCCTGCGGGCCGGCAGTACGGCGGCGAGCACCCCGGCCAGGCCGGACAGCGCCACGAACGCCAGGATCTGCGGCACGGGAAGGCTGAACACGACGTCCCTCGTCATCGTCCGCGACGCGGCCCAGCCGAAGACGACGCCGAGCACCACGCCGACCAGCGCCCCGATGAGCCCCAGGATCAGCGCCTCGACCGAGAGCATCCGCCGAAGCTGGGGCCGGGTCAGGCCCAGGGCCCGCAGCAGCGCGGACTCCCTGGTCCGCTCGTGGACCGACAGCGACAGCGTGTTGGCGATGCCCAGCAGCGAGATCAGCACCGCCAGCCCCAGCAACCCCGTGATGATCATCACGATCATGTCGAGCGCCTCGTCGAAGCCGCCGCGGATGTCCGTCGAGCTGGCGACCTTCGCCGTCGGGTAGGGCTGCGCCGCCGTCTCGACCGCCTTGCGGGCCGCGTCGGGGCTGACGCCCTCCTTGGCGTTGACCAGCACCCGGCTGTCGCCGACCGTGCCGAAATAGCGGTCGAAGTCCCCGGCGGGCACGGTCACGCTCGGCAGGCCGGCCTTGTCGGGGTCGAAGAGGCCCACCACCGCGAGGTCGACCGTGCCGGCCTTCGCCGTGTGCACCGGGATCCGGCCGCCGACCTTGACGCCGAGTTCCTCGGCCACGTCGTCGGCCACGGCCACGGTCCCCGGCCGGAGGGCGTCGATCGAGCCGGAGGTGAACTTCGGCCTGAAGTCGGGCGACGCGGTGAACGTCCCGGCCTCGTACCTGTTCCCCTTGTCTCCGATCTTGGCCGGTGTCCCGCGCAGGGCGACCACCGAGGTCAGCTCCGGCCTGGTCCGCAGGCTCTCGGCCAGCGCGCGGGGCAGGCCGGACTCGCGGTCCTGGGCCTGGATCATGTAGTCGACGGGGAACTGGTTGTCGAGCTGCTGGGAGTAGGTCACCCGCAGGGTGGCGGTGAGGACGGAGATGAGCGTCATCAGCGTCACGCCCACGGTGAGCGCCACGGTCGTGGTCGCCGACCGCTTGGGGTTGCGCCCGGAGTTGTCCAGGGCGAGCCTGCCGGGCACCCCGAAGAGCTTGCCGGGCAGCCAGCCGACGAAGGCGCCGAGCGGCTTGACGATCACCGGACCGAGGGTCAGCACCGCGAAAAAGACGAGCGAGCCGCCGGCCACGACGACCAGGAGCGCGCTCTGGCCCGGATCCGTGGTCACCCCGACCACCGTGGCGCCCACCCCCGCGACCAGGAACAGCGCCGCGAAGATCACCCGAATCAGGCCCGTCCTGAAGGTGTGCTCCTCGACCTGGGTGCGCAGCGCCGCGATCGGCGCCACCCTCGTCGCCGAGCGCGCGGGCAGCAGGGCCGCGCCCACCGTGACGACCAGGCCGATGACCAGGGCCAGGACGATGGTGAGCGGCGTCAGGGTGGCGGTCGCCTCGGGCAGCGGCGCGCCGATCGAGCGGAGTACCACCAGGGCTCCCGCCCCCAGGCCGTAGCCGAGCGCCAGGCCCAGCACCGACGACAGCAGGCCGACCACGGCCGACTCCACCACGATGGAGCCGAACACCTGCCCGCGTGTCGCGCCGATGCAGCGCAGCAGAGCCATCTCACGGGTCCGCTGGGCGACCAGGATGTTGAAGGTGTTGTAGATGACCAGCGCGGCCACGAACATCGCCACCAGGCCGAACAGCAGCAGGCCCATCGTGAGGAACTGACTGTCGGCGCCGTTGGCCTTCACCATGTCGTCGGCGTACCGCTCGCCGGTCTTGACGTCGTACCCCTTGCCGAGGGCCGTGGCGATCGAGTCGCGTGCCGCCTCCTGCGTCACACCCTCGGCGGCCACGACGTCGATCTCCCGGAAGCCCTTCTCCCCGGTCATCGCCCGGGCCGTCTCCACGGTGTAGCCGACCGCGCCGGTGAAGCCGAGATTCTGGTCCAGGCCCGTGTCGAACAGGCCGACCAGCTGGAAGTCGTGCTTGACGTTCCGGGAGTCCAGCACCGTGACGGTGTCGCCCACCTTGAACCCGCGGACCCGGGCGGTGTTCTTGTCGAGCGCGGCCTGCGTCGCCGTCTTCGGGGCGGAGCCGCTGGTGATCGGGACGCGGTTCAGCCGCCCCTGGAGGATGGAGATCCCCGCGGTGGGGTAGTCCCCGGCCGCCTTGCCGTCCTTGCCGATCAGCGCGGAGGTGCCCATCACGAGCCCTTGGGCGTCGGCGACGCCGCCGACCGCGCGGATCTTCTCCAGTACGGCGTCCTGCAGGATCGGCGTGCGGGTCCTGTCGCCGGAGACGGGCCGCACGGCCACGTCGATCTTGTCGGCGGCCGCGGCGAACTTCTCCGTGAAGCCGGCCTGCATGGTGTCGGTGAGCACGAACGTGCCCGCGATGAACCCCACCCCCAGCGCGATCGCCAGCGAGGTGAGCAGCAGGCGCAGCTTGCGCGCCCGGAGCCCGGCCAGGGTCGTCCTGAACACCTCAGCCCTCCAGCTTCATCAAGGTGTCCAGCACGCTCTGCGGGGTCGGCTGGAGGATCTCGCTGACCAGCAGGCCGTCCCGCAGGAAGATCACCCGGTCGGCGTAGGACGCCGCGACCGGGTCGTGGGTGACCATCACGATCGTCTGGCCCAGCTCGCGCACCGACGTGCGCAGGAAGGACAGCACCTCGGCACCGCTGCGCGAGTCCAGGTTGCCGGTCGGCTCGTCGGCGAAGATGACCCGCGGCTTGCTGATCAGGGCGCGGGCGACCGCGACCCGCTGCTGCTGACCACCGGACAGCTCGGTCGGCTTGTGGCCGAGCCGGTCGCGCAGGCCCACGGTCTCCACGACCCGGTCGAACAGGGCCTGGTCGGCCTGGCGCCCGGCGATCTCCAGCGGAAGCCGGATGTTCTGCTCGGCCGTCAGCGTCGGCAGCAGGTTGAACGCCTGGAAGATGAAGCCGATCCGCTCCCGGCGCAGCAGTGTGAGCTGCTTGTCGTTCAGTCCGGTGAGCTCGATGTCACCGATGTGCACCTGCCCGTGGGTGACCGTGTCCAGCCCGGCCAGGCAGTGCATCAGCGTTGACTTGCCCGACCCGGAAGGGCCCATGATCGCGGTGAAGGCGCTCGTGGCGAAGGAGACGTCGACCCCCCGAAGAGCCTGCACGGCAGCGTCCCCCTGGCCGTAGATCTTGGTCAGGCCCCTGGCAACCACGGCGGCCGCCGCGTTCTCCCGGGCATTCCACGCCCCGACCTCTCCGGTGATGGTCACGTCACTTCTCCTCGACAACCCATGCGTTCTTTGACGTGTAAAACGCTATTGCCGGGGGAAAGGCCGGTCATCGGCCTGCCGGACGGACTTCGTGCCCACCACGGGATGTCCGCGGCCGGATCGCTGCTACCTCCGGTGTAGCCGCGCCTCGGCCATTCGGCCGACCGGAGGGGTCACGGGGGCCGGGATCCACCGGGTCGGTATGGGGAAGACGCCGGGGAGCCGTGGGGAGCTGTGGGAGTCGCGGGAGCTGTGGGGGGGTCGAGGGAGTCGCCGGGGGAGCGGGAGACCTCAGCCCGCGGAGTGGGGGACGACGAGACCGGACTCATAGGCGTACACGACCACCTGGGCCCGGTCCCGCAGGCTCAGCTTGGCCAGGATCCGTCCCAGATGCGTCTTGACCGTCGCCTCCGCCAGGTCCAGCCGATCGGCGATCTCCGCGTTCGACAGCCCCCTGGCCACGAGCACCAGCACCTCCCGCTCCCGCGCGGTCAGCCCGCCCAGTGCCGCGGGCTCGGCACCCCCAGGGGAGGGAAGGTGCCCGGCGAAACGTTCCAGCAGCCGCCGTGTCGTGCTCGGCGCCACCACGGCGTCCCCGCTGTGCACCGAGTGGATGGCGCTGAGCAGGTCGGAGGGCGGCACGTCCTTCAGCAGGAACCCCGACGCTCCCGCCTTCAGCGCCGAGAACGCGTACTCGTCCAGGTCGAACGTCGTCAGGATCAGCACCCGCGGCCTCTCGGCCGCCGCGCAGATCAGCCGGGTCGCCTCGACGCCGTCCATGACCGGCATCCGCACGTCCATCAGCACGACGTCGATCTCGACCGTCCGCGCGGTCTCGACCGCCGCGGCTCCGTTGCCCGCCTCCGCGACGACCTCGATGTCCGGTTGTGCGCCGAGGACCATGCGGAACCCGGCCCGCAGGAGTTCCTGATCGTCCACCAGCATCACGCGAATCACCGGTCACTCACCACTTCTCACTCGCCTGGCCGACGGCTCCTCGTCTCACACCGGAAGCCCGTTCACCACGCCGGGTCCGTTCGTCACCGGCCGTTCAGTACTCTCTCATCCCGTCATACCGGCACCCCCGAGCGCCGCATCCCCCGGCCCCCCCGACACCCTCGCGCACCACCCCGGCCCGTCACGCCGCCCGCCTCCCGCCCGCCTCGGCGATCGGCAGCCGCGCCGTCACCTGGAACCCGCCTCCCGGGCACGGCCGGGCGTCGACGCTCCCGCCGAACATGGCGGCCCGTTCCCGCATGCCGACCAGGCCGTGCCCGTCCGGGCTCCGGGGAGCCGCCGCGCCACGACCGTCGTCGGTCACCCGCAGCAGCAGCTCCTGCCCGCCGTACTCCATCTCGACCGTGGCCCGGCTGTCGGGGCCGCCGTGCTTGAGCGTGTTGGTGAGCGCCTCCTGGACGATCCGGTAGACCGTCAGCTGCTCGCCCTCGGCGAGGTCCCGCGGAGGGCCGGTCACCCGGAACTCCACCGGCAGACCCGAGGAACGCACCTGGGCCACCAGGTCGTCCAGCTGCGACAGGCTGGGCTGCGGGGCGTACTCCTCGGGCACGCCGTCGGCCCGCAGTACGCCGACCATCCTGCGCATCTCGGCCAGCGCCTGCCGGCCCGTGTCCGAAATGGCGCGCATGGCCTCGCGGGCCTGCTCCGGGTTCTTGTCGATCGCGTAGCCCGCGCCGTCGGCCTGAACGATGATCACACTCACGTTGTGGGCGACCACGTCGTGCAGTTCCCTGGCGATCCGGGTCCGCTCGGCCGCCGCGGCCAGCCGCGCCTGCTGGTCGCGCTCGCGCTCGGCCCGCTCGGCCCGCTCCTCCAGGCTCTCCAGATAGCGGCGGCGGGTGTTGGCGTAGATCCCGGCGATCCAGATCGCGATCATGAACACCGAGCTGCTGGCCCAACTCCTGAGGTCTGGATTCGTGGTGATCCGCCCGAAGGCGAGGGCGAGCCCCAGCTCCGCGACCGCACCCGCGGCGATCGCCCAGCGCAGCAGGCAGCGCGACGCCACGGTGTACATGGCGATGAGCACGGTCAGGTTGAGGAACAGCGGCTGCACGCCCAGCAGCCACTGGCCGAAGCTCGCAAGTGAGACGATCGCGAACACCGTGAGCGGACGCTTCCGCATCCAGAGCAGCGGCACGGTCAGTAGCAGGGCGAGCCCCAGGGTCCCCCACGGCCCGAGCATCACCTCCGGATAGGATTTCGGCTCCGTGCCGACGTTCCACACGTTCGGTGCCGAGAACACGACGAAGGGCACCAGCCAGAGGGCGTCGACGATCCCGGGATGACGACGGCTCCAGGCGCGTAATCTGCCGAACACGTCACCACAATACGTATACGCAGTTCAGGGCCCTTCCCCCTTGAGGGGGAACCGGGTGTACGACTCAGGTCGCACATCGGCGCCGCTTACGCCGCCCTTACGGCCCGTTGGACACCATGGTTTCCGGGAGCACCCCTTGGGGTGAGTAAAGGGAGAATTGTTTGTGATGGCGGATCACAACAATGCCGGGTCGCGCGGTGAAGAGGACGCACCGCGCGACCCGACGCCTTTCCGGAGCGACACGGGCTCCACGGCCACCACCCCCTCACCCGCGTACTCCACGGCCACCACCTCTTCCCCCGCGTAGGGGCGGGTCAGCCCGCCTGGGGACGCGTCCTCCATGCGGAGACGGATCCCACATGTTTCCTCGCCCCGCCGTCTTCTCCGCCGGGTTTTCCCGGCCGCATCTTCTCGGTCTCTCAACCTTTTCCGGCCGCCCCGGTATCTGAGGGGGTGAAGGCCGAACCGGGAGGGATGCGTGGGCGTGGACGCCGAGGACGCCGAGGGACGGTTCCGTGACTTCGTCACGGCGCGCTGGCAGGCCATGCTCCGCACCGCCTACCTGCTGACCGGGGACCACGGCCGGGCGGAGGACCTGCTCCAGACCGCGCTGGTCAGGACCCACCGGCGCTGGAGCCGGATCGACGACCCCGAGTTCTACACCCGCCGCGTGCTCGTCAACCTCAACGCCTCCTGGTGGCGGCGAAGACGGTTCACCGAACACCTCACCGGAACCGTCCCGGAGACGGCGGGGGAGGACCCCCACGCGGCCTACGACGTCCGCGACGCGCTCTGGTCGGCGGTCCTGGCCCTGCCGTCCAGGATGCGCGCCGTACTGGTCCTGCGCTACTTCGAGGACCTGCCGGAGGCCGAGGTCGCCAGGCTGCTCGGTTGTTCACTCGGCACGGTCAAAAGCCAGGCCTCACGCGGCCTGGAACGGCTCAGGAAGCACCCCGGGATCGCCGACGGCACAGCCGCGCCGTCCCGGCCGGAGGCGACCACGGGATCTCGGGAGAAGAGGACCTCATGACCACACCGCTGGAAGACGGGCTGCGACAGACCTTCGCCTCCCGGGCCGCGACCGTCCCGGAGCACACCGACCCCTACGGCGCGACCCTGCGGCGGGTGCGTCGCACCCGGCGTCGCCGCCGGGCCGCCGCGGGCGGCGCGCTGGCGCTGACCGTCGCCCTCGTCCTGGTCAATCCCGTCGTATCGCGGGGGACCGACAGCCGCCCGGCCACGACCACGGTGCGGGAACGGACGGGACCCGACTGGCCGGCCCGGGGATCGCTCGCGGGCGACACCGCGCTTCTGGCCACCCTCAGGGCCCGGCTCGGCGACCCCGAAGCCCGGATCCTGTACGCCGGGGACAGGGACGGGCGGCGTGTGGTCGTGGCGGTCTCCCCGAAGAACCCGGCCATGGGCGGCACCGTCGTCCTGTACGGCGACGCCGGAACCCCCGTGGAGGACCTGGATCTCGGCACGGAGAGCCCCATGGCGGGCGGGAGCGGCAGAGAGGCCGTCGTCTGGATCTCCGCGGACGACGACCACCCGCTCGTGGTGCTCGGCCCCCCGCAGATGACCGCCGTGAAGATCTCCCCGTTCGTGTCCTACCGCGCCGACGGCACCCCGGTCCGGCACACCCGCACCCTCCGCGCCGACCAGGGCCTGCTGCTGACCACGCTTCCCGACGCGAAACTCGGCCACGCCGCCATCAGGATCCGGCTGGGAGAGCGATTCGAACGGCCCATGTCGCTCGGCTGGACCATCTCCTACGACGAGAACCCCGCCTTCCACCCCGCCCTGACCCGGGCCGCCGCGGCCGCGGCGGGCCACGTGAACGTCGAACAGGCCAGGGGCCTGCTGCAGGGACTCGGCACCCTGGCGACCCCGCCCTGGCGCCTGACCTACCGCTATCTGTGGGGCGGCTCGCTCGGCTCCCGTCGCGACGCCCTCGTCGCGACCGTCTCCGGGCCCGGCACCCCCACCTTCCTGGCCGTCCAGACGACCTACACCTCCTCCGACGGATCCACCGAGCAACAACGCCTCGGCCGCCTGGCCGGAGATCTCTCCCGTCCCGTCGGCTGGACCACGGCCGTGGGGGGCTCGCCGGACTCCGCGACCGCCGCCGTCTACGTTCCCGGCGGGGCCGGATCCCGCGTCGAACTACGGGACGGCGCCCGGACGATCGCCGTCGAGCCCGCCGACGCCACCGGCCTGGCCGTCTTCTCCCCGGGCCTGCCGGAGGAGCGGCTGCGCGCGTGCGAGTATCGCGTCCTGAACGCCAAGGGCGAGGTCGTCCACCGGGGGCGCCTCGACCTCGGAGCCCTCTACACCGCCGTCACGGGGAACTCCGACTGGTGACGGCCTCCGTGAGACCGGGACGGAACCCCGGCCCCCCGGCTTGGTGAGGCCTCCGCCGTTGTCATGGGCGGCGGCGCGCTCCTGCTCAAGGCGGGCGGTGCGCAGCAGCCCGATCGCCTCGCGTATCGCGGCGGATCTCGACGCGGCGTACGCGCGGCCCACGTGGTCATCGAGAAAGAAAGCGTCCTGAGCCGTCAGGGTGACGCTGACGGTCACCGACCTCAATTCGATCGCATGATTTCTCGGACGTTTGTGGGGCCGGTGGGATTCGAACCCACCCTGGCACGGACCTAAACCGTGTGTCTCTACCGCTGGACTACGGCCCCTCTTCTTTCCTGCGAAATTCTCTGTCTGTGAATGGCAGTTGGGGCAGAGGAATCGCAGGTTCTCTTTTCTGTTGTCCAGCCAGTCGCCGTTGATGTGATCGACGTGGAGAGTGAGGTCCCGCCCCAGCCAGACGCCCTCGATCTTACAGCCCGTGCAGTGGTACGGCACCCCGATTGCCGTCAGGTCCCGTCGGAGGCGTGCGGGGTTGGGGCGTGCGCTGCCTTTGGGGAGAACGACGAGGGCCTGTTCGGGGCGGCGACGCCTTGGCGAGGGACGCCCCCGGTTGGGGGCGGTCCTACGGAAATGCGAGGTGTCGATCCCGAGGCGCTTCAGCTGGCGGCTGATGTGCGCGTGATTTCCGCCCGCGATCGTGATGCCGAGGCGGCGGAGAACGTCGGCGACGCTGAGGGAACTCGCCGCGGCCTCGGCCAGCATTTCGGGGGTGTATTTGTACTTGGCCGGCATGCCCCAAGGTTACGGAACGTCACCGACAATTCATGGGGCATGCGCAGGCCATGTTAAATGGTGAAAAAGGTGATTAGTCGACGCCGAGTTCGCGGCGAAGGCGGGCCACGTGGCCGGTGGCCTTCACGTTGTAGAGGGCCTTCTCGATCTTCCCGTCGGGGTCGATGACGAAGGTCGAGCGCAGCACGCCGACGGTGGTCTTGCCGTACATCATCTTCTCCCCGTACGCGCCGTAGGCCTTGTGGACCTCGAGGTCGGGGTCGGACAGCAGCGGGAAGGTCAGGGCGTCGCGCTCGACGAACTTGGCGAGCTTGGCCGGGGTGTCCTTCGACACGCCGAGGACGACGAAACCCGCGGCGGTCAGGGAGGCGAGGCTGTCGCGGAAGTCGCAGGCCTGCTTGGTGCAGCCGGGGGTCATCGCGGCGGGGTAGAAGTAGAGGATGACGCGCTTGCCGCGGTAGGCGTCGAGCGACACGGCGGTGTCGTCGGCGGCGGGAAGCGTGAAGTCCGGGGCGGCGTCTCCGGGCTCTAGTTTCATGGGTTTCCTCCGTGGAATCGTTCCCGGGCCAACTTACCGGCCAGGCCGAAGTGCCGCGGGTGGGTCGGACCTGACAGACTGATCAATGTCAAGGGTGATGAGGAGGAGAGCCGATGGCGGACACCGATCCCGCGGAGCTGGAGCGGCGAATCGAGCGGACCCGCGCGGAGTTGGCTCAGACGGTTGACGCCATCGCCGACCGGGTGAGCCCGAAGAACGTCGCGCGCCGTACGGTCGCCAAGGCCGAGACGAGCGCGAAGCAGTTCCTGGTCTCCGTCGGCGACAGGGTCGGCGACGCCGTGGGCGTCACGCCGCGGCCCGCCAAGCTGGCCGGCGAGCCCGACGACCTGTGGGCGGAGGAGCAGCCGAACCTGGCTCCGGTCCTGGTCGGTGTGGGCGCGGTGCTGGCGATCACCGCGGTGGTCATGCTCTGGCGGCGCCGCCGGCGCTGACACGCCCCTCGGGTGACCGCCGGACCTGAGACCCCGGGTGACCCCAGGCCAGACCCTCGGGTGACCCCGGGCCGGAGGGGCCCGGAGATCACCGGGAGGATCACAGGAAGGTGCGGCCCTCGCCCCGGTAGGTGGGGACGGTCTCCACGACCTCGTCACCGTCGATCAGGTGCAGGGCCGCGAAGCGTTCGCAGAGCTCGCCCGCCTTGGCGTGCCGGAACCAGACGCGGTCACCGGTCCGCAGATCCTCGGCCGCCTGGCCCAGGAGCGGGGTC
This sequence comes from Streptosporangium sp. NPDC051022, assembly GCF_040683035.1. NCBI lineage: Bacteria > Bacillati > Actinomycetota > Actinomycetes > Streptosporangiales > Streptosporangiaceae > Streptosporangium > Streptosporangium sp. NPDC051022. Next base: position 443,056 of record NZ_JBFBCF010000002.1, read on the forward strand.
TGGACCTCTCCGGCTCCCTCGGCGGGGTCGTAGCGCAGCCCGCACGGCAGGTAGGGCTGGGGGAGGCGGTCCAGGCCCGGGTGGCCGGAGGCGTGGTAGCCGCCGCCGAGGACCGTGACGACCCCGGGGGCGGGGCGGCGGACGACGGGCAGGGCGAACAGGGCGGCGGGGCGGCCGGTGAAGCTCCGGTAGAAGTCGAACAGGCGGGGGTGGAAGAAGCCCGATCCCGCGGCGACCTCGGTGACGGCCCGCTCGCGGACGGTCCCCTCGATGCTGCCGGTTCCGCCGCCGTTGACGAACTCCAGGTCGGAGATCTGGGCGACGGCCTGGACTATGCGGCCCCTGCGCACGATCAGCTCGCGCCGTGACCGGGCCTGCATCCAGCGGATCGCCCGGGCGAGGGCGGGGTTGCCCGGAGGGGCGTCGCCGACCCCGGCGATCTGGGCCTCGTAGGCCATGACGCCGACCAGGCGGAAGCCGGGGCGTTTGGCGATGTCGGCGGCCAGGTCGGCGGCCTGGTCGGGTTCGCGGATCGGGGAGCGGCGGGCTCCGGCCCGGAACCTGCCGCCGAGGGCGACGAAACCCGCGTCGATGTCGAGACACAGCCGGATCTCGTGGCGGTCGTGGACGTGGCCGGTCGCCGACTCGATGAGGTCCAGGTGTTCGGAGCGGTCCACCATCACGGTGATCTCCCGCGCGGCCCTGGGGTCGGCGGCCAGTTCGGCCAGCGCCGCGCGGTCGGTGGTGGGGTAGGCGACGAGCACGTCCCGCAGTCCGGTGGCGACCAGCCAGAGGGCCTCGGGCAGGGTGAAGGCCATGATCCCGGCGAAGCCGTCCATCGCGAGGATCCGCTCCAGGACGGCCCTGGACCGGATGGACTTGCTGGCGATCCTGATCGGCTTGCCGCCCGCCCTGCGCTTCATGCCGGACGCGTTCGAGCGCAGGGCCTCCAGGTCCAGCACGGCGAAGGGGGGATCCAGATGCGCGGTTGCCCGGTCGTAGCGCTGGCGGTCGTTCATAACGGCAACATAACCACAACGAGCCTAATATGAGCAACGTTCATGTTGTTGTCGCGGCGGTAAATTCTCCGGCCAGGGCGATCCCAAGATCATGAAAGTCGCCGCTTCGGCCTCCCGCGCCCCCGGTGCGGGCGCGTACATCTGACCAGGTGATGAGTACTCTCCAGGACATCTTGTCGGGGTCGGGGGGCACGACGGCCGGGGAACACCTGCACGGGGTCCGCCGCCGGTCGGTGCGGTTGCTGAGGCCGGAGAGGAACCCGGCGGGCGTCGTGGCCGCCCTGCTGGCCTCGGCGGGGCTGGCGGCCGCCGCCGGCGTGACGGCGGGCCTGGCGATGGGTTCTCCCCTCGGGCGGATGCCGTACCGGAGCCTCGCGGAGGGGGTCGGGGCGTTGAGGTGGTCCGACCCCGGTGTGTTCGCCGCCGCACTGGCCGCGATGGCGGCCGGCGGCCTGCTGCTCGCGCTCGCCGCGCTGCCGGGGCGGAGCCGGCTGGTGCCGCTGGAGTCCGCGGACTCCAAGACGGTGATCGGGCTGACCAGGGCGGGGCTGCGCCGTACGCTGCGGGCGGCCGCGGAGTCGGTGGACGAGGTGGGCCGGGCGCGGGTGCGCCTCGGATCGCGCACCATCGAGGTCACCGTGTTCACCGACGCGGACCGGACCGGTCACCTGCTACGCCAGGTGGGCACGGTCGTGGGGGACCGGCTGACCGCCCTGGGCGCGATGTGCGGGGGCGAGGTCGTCGTACGGCTGCGCAGACGGGGAGTCTGATGAAGGCATATCTGGACAACCGGATCGGCCTGGCCGTCTCCGGGACGGTGCTGGCCGGGGCGGGTCTCTACACGCTCCTGCGGAGCCAGGGCAGGTTCCACTCCCAGCCCCGCGACGACCGGATCGTGAGCCGGGCCCTTCCCGGCCACCTGTCCGACCACCCGTGGCTGGGATGGGTGGTCGCGTCGCTACTGGTGGTGCTGGCGCTGCTGGCGACCAGGTGGCTGGTACGCGCCCTGGGCTGGGGGCGCTGTGGAAGCCGCAGCGGTGCCGGGACCGCGATGCTGGGGGTCGCGCTTAAAGAAGTCGAAGGGCTCAGCCGTATCAAGGTGAGGCACGTAAGGGACGAGCGGCTGCGGATCGCGGTGAGCTGCGGGCCGGCTGCCGACGTGGGCAAGCTTGTCGCCCGGCTGAACAAGGACGCCGTCGGGAAGGTGCGCCGGACCGTCGGTGACGAGGAGCTCGGGGCGGCGGTCCGCCTGCACGTCCGGTGTCGCTGATCCCCGCTCCGGCCGCTCCTCCCGCCGCGGTGGCTCCTCCCGACCCCGCTTCCGGGCCCGTCGTGTCCCGAAGGCCAGCCCGGCGGCCAGGCAGACGAACGGCACCGCGGGCACCACGTAGCGGTGGTCGAAGGCCGCGATGAAGGGCGGCAGGACCAGCAGCACGGCCCCCACCGCCCACGGCGTCAGCGCGGCGCCGCCCAGCCGCCGCCAGTCGCGCAGCACGCCCACCAGCCCGATCAGCAGGATCACGGCGAGGAACGGGCCGCGCAGGAAGCCGTACTCCTGGTAGGCGCGCAGCCATCCGGCGTAGGGCTCGACCATGCGGGTCTCGCCGGAGGTGCCCTGGTAGGCCCGGGTCAGCTCCTCGGCCGTCCTGCCCTGGGAGGCGGCCCCGGCCGGGAAGGGCTTGACGGTGTCGGGGAAGACGTAGGCGCTCTGCGGGCCCGGGGTCGGGTAGACCCGGCGGTCCCAGTCGAAGATGTGGGCCACGTCGGTCAGGCCCGCGGTGAGGAAGTCGAGGGGCTGGGCCATGATGGCCTGGGTCGCGAAGGCGCCGGCCAGTTCGTCGCGTTCGGCCCAGGTGCCCTTGATCTTGTTCAGTGGCGAGCGGCCGTCCCAGATGTAGACCGGCGGGGCCTCGCGCGCGCCGACCGGGTCCGTCGGGCAGAGGGCGGCCTCGGGGCCGGTCGGCTTGATCTTGGCGCAGTCGGCGAAGGTGAGTGTGCGCGCCCACAGGAAGGCGTTGCCCCGGGTCAGCCCGTAGGTGCCGTACTCGGACCTGAACCAGGCGGCGTAGGCGCCCAGGCCGATCACACAGGCCAGCGCGGCGGCCGTGACGGCCCGCCAGCCGCTGCGCCGGATCACCATGCACACCAGCACCACGGCGATCAGCGGCAGCCCGATCGTCCGGGTGACGGTCGCCGCCGCGAGCAGGAGCCCGGCGAACAGCCCGGCCCACGCCGACGGCCGCCGCCGCCACATCACCAGCGTGACCGCGGCCACCGCCAGGACCTCCAGCGCCAGGTCCGCCATGACGAGGTGTTCGAGCTGGATCTGGTGGACGTCCAGCAGCACCGGGAGCGTGGCGAGCGTCGCCCCCCACCCCGGCAGGCGGCCGAGACGGCGCAGCAGGAGATAGACGCAGAGCGCGGCGACGAGCCCGAGCAGGTGCTGGAGCACGACCACGGCCTGGATGCTGGACAACGGTCGCAGCGCCCACAGCAGCAGGGAGTAGCCCGACGGGCGCGACTCCATCGGGCGGGGGTCGAGCCCGGCGCCCAGGTAGACGAAGGAGTCGGCCCAGAACCACAGGGCGGGCCGGTAGCCGAGCACGGCCACGGCCCGCAGCCCGGCACCGGCCAGCAGGGCGGCCAGGAACAGCCAGTGGGAGCCGAGGAAGCGCAGGACACGGGAGACGACAGGGGTGCGGGGGACGGCGCGGTGACGGCTTCTCGGGCGCGTCTCCCCGGGCTTGCCCCCCGGTTCCAGGACCTCCGTCGACACCGCAGCCTCCCGGGTCTCCGCGACAGGGCCACCCAGCATAGGTGCGGTGGGGTGCTCCCGTGCGGGATGGTGAAGTTCATACCGTCCGGCCCGCCCGTCGGAGGCCGTCCGGCTTGTTCGCCGAAAAACGCGGCCGCAGAAGAACGTGGCAGTCGAAGAACTTAGCCGTCCCGGAACCCGGCCGTCCACGGACTCATCCGCCCGAAAAGCGGCGGAAGGCGACGGAGGACGGCGGGCCGGGAGGTCGTGGACGGGGCAGATCGTGGCAGGGACGGGGGTGTGAAGGGGACGGGAGGGGTCACGAGGACGGGAGGGTCACGAGGACGGGAGTAGGAAGGAAGAGGGAAAGGGGAGAGGCGGGGAAGGTCGTGCGGAGGAGACCGGCGGGCGGCGCTCAGCACTCGATGACGTTCACCGCCAGGCCGCCCCGGCTGGTCTCCTTGTACTTGTCGAGCATGTCGCGCCCGGTGTCGCGCATCGTCTTGATCGCCTTGTCGAGGGAGACGAAGTGGCGGCCGTCGCCGCGCAGCGCGATCCTGGCCGCGGTGATGGCCTTGATCGAGGCGACCGCGTTGCGCTCGATGCACGGGATCTGCACCAGTCCGCCGATCGGGTCGCAGGTCAGTCCCAGGTTGTGCTCGATGCCGATCTCGGCGGCGTTCTCCACCTGCTCGGGGGTGCCGCCGAGGGCCTCGGTGAGCCCGGCGGCGGCCATCGAGCAGGCCGAGCCGACCTCGCCCTGGCAACCGACCTCGGCGCCGGAGATGGAGGCGTTCTCCTTGAACAGCACGCCGATCGCCCCCGCGGTGAGCAGGAAGCGCACCACGCCGTCGTCGTCGGCGTGCGGGACGAACCGGTCGTAGTAGCTGAGCACGGCCGGCACGATGCCGGCGGCGCCGTTGGTCGGGGCGGTGACGATCCGGCCGCCCGCCGCGTTCTCCTCGTTCACCGCCAGGGCGAACAGCGAGACCCAGTCCATCGCGTGCAGCGGGTCCTTCTCCGCCGCCTCGCTCTGCAGCCTCCGGTGGAGCTGGTGGGCCCTGCGCCTGACCTTCAGCCCGCCGGGCAGCACGCCCTCCTTGGCGATGCCGCGCCGGACGCACTCGGTCATGACCTGCCACAGGTTCAGCAGCCGGTCGCGGATCTCCTGCTCCGAGCGGCCGAAGGCCTTCTCGTTCTCCAGCATCAGCCCGGAGACGGACAGGCCGGTCTCGGTGCAGTGGCCGAGCAGTTCGGCGGCCGTGGTGAAGGGGTACGGCAGGACGGTGTCGTCCGGCTTGATCCGGTCGGCGCCCGTGGCGTTCTCGTCCACCACGAAGCCGCCGCCGACCGAGTAGTAGACCTTCTCGCGGATGGTGTCGCCCGTTTCCGAGAGGGCGGTGAAGCGCATGCCGTTCGGGTGGTGCGGCAGCGAGATCTTGCGTTCGAAGACGAGGTGCTCGCCGACCACGAAGGGGATCTCGTGGGTGCCGCACAGTTGGATCGTTCCTGAGGCGCGCATGGCGGCCAGCCGCTCGTCGACGGTGTCGACGTCGACGAGTTCGGGCTTCTCGCCGGACAGGCCGAGCAGGACGGCCTTGTCGCTCCCGTGGCCCTTGCCGGTCAGGCCGAGCGAGCCGTACAGGATGACTTCGACCCCTGCCGTCTTGTCCAGGAGGCCGTCCTGGTCGAGGCCTCTGGCGAATTTGTGGGCGGCGGCCATCGGGCCGCCGGTGTGCGAGCTGGACGGGCCGATTCCGATTTTGAAGAGGTCGAAGACGCTGATCGCCACTGATCTGTTCCTGTCTTCACGTGCTTCCACGTGGTTCAATCGCCGTGATCATGCGCGCCGGTGGACGCGCATGATCACGGCACAAGCTAAGAGATTTCAGGACTCGCCCGAGGTGAGCGCGGCGTACTCCTCGGGGGACAGCAGGTCGTCGGCGTCACCCTCGATGCGGACGCGGAACAACCAGCCATCACCGTAGGGGTCACTGTTGACCAGCGAGGGGTCGTCCACGACGATCTCGTTGACCTCGACGATCTCACCGCTCACCGGTGCGAAGATGTCGCTCACCGACTTGGTCGACTCGACCTCGCCGACCGCGTCACCCGCGGTCACCGTCGCGCCGACCTCGGGCACCTGCACGTAGACCACGTCACCCAGCGCGTCGGCGGCATAGGCGGTGACACCCACGGTCAGGGTCAGGCCGTCGTCGATGCCCGAGATCCACTCGTGTTCCTTGGTGTAGTGCAGGTCCTCGGGAATGTTGCTCACTTTTTCCTCCTGTAGAAAGGCAGTTCAACGACCTCGACCGGCTCACGGCTACCCCGGATGTCCACGGCCAGGCCGGTGGACACGCCGTTGTCCACGTAGGCCATGGCGATGGGCCTGCCCAGTGACGGGGAAGGCGCTCCGCTGGTGACCTCTCCGACGACGGAACCGTCGTCCGCGAGCACCACCGGATATCCGTGGCGGGGCACCCTGCGGCCGGTCGCGATCAGACCCACCAGACGACGTGTCGGCGGGACGTCCCTGAGCGGTTCCAGGGCGGCCCGGCCGACGAAGTCGCCCGGCTTGTCAAACCTCACCACACGGCCGAGCCCCGCGTCGAACGGAGTCAGTTCCGCGGACAATTCGTTTCCGTAAAGCGGCATGCCCGCTTCGAGGCGGAGGGTGTCGCGCGCGGACAGACCGGCGGGAAGCAGACCGTACGGCTCGCCCGCCTTGGTGAGCGCGGCCCAGAGCGGCTCGGCGTCGGCGGCGGCGACGAACAGCTCGAAGCCGTCCTCGCCGGTGTATCCGGTGCGGGCGATGAGGGCCTGGTACCCGGCCACGGTCGCGGGCAGGCCCGCGTAGTACTTGAGCCCGTCGAGGTCGGCCTCGGTCAGCTCGCCCACGATGTCGCGGGAGCGGGGGCCCTGGACGGCGATCAGCGCGTACTGCTCGGAGCGGTCCTCCACCGCGGCGTCGAAGGCCCCGGAGCGCTCGGTCAGCTCGGCGGCCACCCGGGGGTAGTTGGAGGCGTTGGCGACGACCATGAACTCGTCGCCGGCCAGGCGGTAGACGATCAGGTCGTCCAGCACGCAGCCCCGGGAATCGACGATCATCGTGTAGCGGGCGCGTCCGGGCTCCAGAGCGGAGATGTGGCCGACGAGCGCGTGGTCGAGCGCCTCGCCCGCCTGCGGGCCGGTCACGAAGATCTCGCCCATGTGGGACAGGTCGAACAGGCCCGCCGCCTGGCGGACCGCCTTGTGCTCGGCGGACTCGCTGCCGTAGCGCAGCGGCATCAACCAGCCCGCGAAATCGGTCAGCGTCGCGCCGAGGGCCTCGTGGACGCCGCGCAGCGGCGTGGGTCGGGACATGTTCGCACCTCAGACAGGGGTCGGATGAGAGCATCCTCCCCCTCTGTCATGGATGCCTGAGAGCTTCGCCCGTTTTTTGCCGGACTTTCACCTTCGGCGAGGCCACAGGGCCTGCTTTCCAGAGGCACCTACCCGCACGGTCCTTTGCCTTGAGAGGTTCGCGGGGAGGGCTTGCTCCTTCAGGGGTCCTGGCCTGGCTGTCAGGACGCTCTCCCGCACGGGTTCATCGGTGTCGTGGCCAGCCTAACCGTACGTACCGGCCGAGCGAAATCCCCGCGCCGTCCCGTTCCTTCCCGGCCCCCGCCCGGCGCCCTCCCGCCGGGGGCGTCCTCGCGGGCCGGCCCGGGCCCGCCGTCCGGGAAGGCGGCGGGTTCGGCGGCCGGTTCAGTGGCGGACTCAGCGGCGGACTCAGTGGCGGACTGAGCGGCGGACTGAGCGGCGGACTCAGGGGCGGGCGTGCCGTACCAGGGCCTCGAAGAGCGCGGACTCGCCGGAGGCCTCGGGGTGCCACTGGACCGCGAGGGCGAACGGATGTCCCTCCAGCTCGACGGCCTCGACCGTGCCGTCCGCCGCGCGGGCGGTCACGGCCAGGCCGGTGCCGACCTCGTCCACGGCCTGGTGGTGGTAGTGGGCCACCTCGGTGGGGTCCGCGCCCAGGATCTCGGCGGTCAGGCTGCCGGGGACGGGCCGTACCGGCATCCGGCCGAACAGGCCGGGGGCGGGCGCGTGGGCGCGGTCGCCGACCACGTCGGGCAGGTGCTGGTGCAGGCTGCCGCCGAGGGCGACGTTGAGGACCTGCAGGCCCCGGCAGATCCCCAGGAACGGGATCCTCAGCTCCAGCGCGGCCGCGACCAGGCCGAACTCGGCGTCGTCGCGGAAGTCGCGGACGTAGCCGGTCTGTTCGTGCGGGGCCCGGCCGTACCGTGCCGGGTCGATGTCACCGCCGCCGGCCAGGATCAGCCCGTCCAGACGGCCGGCCACCGTGGCGGGCTCGCCCGCCGGGGGCAGGATCACCGGCTGGCCGCCCGCGCGGACCACGTGGTCGACGTAGTCGTACGGCAGCAGCGCGGTGGTCGTCTCCCAGACGGTGAACCTCGCGGGCTCGACGTAGCAGGTGATGCCGATGACGGGACGGGACATGATCTCTTTCCTGCCGAGGCCGGGACGTGGGGCGCAGATCCACGTCCCGGCGCGCTCTCGATGGCAACCGATGACGGCCACCGATGGAAGACGGTGGCCACCAGGGACGGGTGGCTACAGCGGTGTGACGTAGGCGCCGGAGATGCCGCCGTCGACCAGGAACTCGGAGCCGGTGATGAAGCTCGCGTCGTCGGAGGCCAGGAACGCCACCGCGGCGGCGATCTCGGAGGCCTCGGCGAACCGGCCGAGCGGGATGTGCACCAGGCGGCGCTGCGCGCGCTCGGGGTCCTTGGCGAACAGCTCCTGCAGCAGCGGCGTGTTGACCGGTCCCGGGCAGAGCGCGTTGACCCGGATCCCCTCGCGGGCGAACTGCACCCCGAGCTCCCTGGACATGGCCAGCACCCCGCCCTTGGACGCGGTGTAGGAGATCTGGCTGGTGGCCGAGCCCATCACCGCCACGAACGACGCGGTGTTGATGATCGATCCCTTGCCCTGGCGCCGCATGTAGGGGATGGCGTGCTTGCAGCACAGGTAGACCGAGGTGAGGTTGACCTCCTGCACCCGGCGCCAGGCGTCGAGGCCGGTCTCCAGGATCGAGTCGTCGTCGGGAGGGGAGATGCCCGCGTTGTTGAAGGCGACGTCCACGCTGCCGTAGGTGTCGAACGCGGCCTGGAACGCCCTGGCGACGTCGTCCTCGCTGGTCACGTCGGCCTTGACGAACAGGCCGTCCACCTCGGCCGCCGCCGCCGACCCGCTCGCCTCGTCCAGGTCCACGCACACGACGCGGGCGCCCTCCTCGGCGAACCTGCGCGTGGTCGCCAGGCCGATCCCGCTGCCCGCGCCGGTGACGACGGCCACCCGGTCCTGCAAACGCCGCATGCTCTACTCCTCGGAAATGAAGACGTTCTTCGTCTCGGTGAACGCGGACAGGGCGTCGGGGCCCAGCTCGCGGCCGAGCCCGGACTGCTTGAAGCCGCCGAACGGCGTCCAGTAGCGGACGCTCGAATGGGAGTTCACGCTGAGGTTGCCCGCCTCGACCGCCCGGGCCACCCGCAGCGCGCGCCCCACGTCGCGGGTCCAGATGGAGCCGCTGAGGCCGTAGCGCGTGTCGTTGGCGATCCGTACGGCGTCCGCCTCGTCGTCGAAGGGCACCACCGTCACCACCGGGCCGAAGATCTCCTCGGTGAACGCGGGATCGTCCAGGCTCTCCGGGACGAGCAGCGTCGCGGGATACCAGAACCCGGGCCCCGCGGGGCAGGGGCCGGTGGCGTGGGCCGTACCGGTGACGAACGAGGCCACCCGGGCGCGGTGCTCGGCGCTGATCAGCGGGCCCATCTCGGTGCCCTCGTCGCGGGGGTCGCCCACCTTGACGTTCAGCACCGCCCGGGTGAGCCGTTCGAGGAACTCGTCGTGGACGGAGCGCTCGACGAGGATCCGGGAGCGCGCGCAGCAGTCCTGGCCCGAGTTGTCGAACACGGCGTAGGGCGCGGTCGCCGCGGCCTTCTCCAGGTCGGCGTCGGCGAAGACCACGTTGGCGCTCTTGCCGCCCAGCTCCAGGGTGATCCGCTTGACCTGTCCCGCGCACGTGGCCGCGATCCGCTTGCCCACCTCGGTCGAGCCGGTGAACACGATCTTCGCCACGTCCGGGTGGTCGACCAGCCGGGCGCCCGCGACCTCCCCGGCCCCCGGCAGGACCTGGAGCACCCCTTCCGGCAGGCCCGCGGCCAGGGCCAGCTCGGCCAGCCGAAGGGCGGTCAGCGGAGTCTGCTCGGCGGGCTTGACGATCACGGTGTTCCCGGCGGCGAGCGCGGGGGCGACCCCCCAGGTCATGATGACCATGGGGAAGTTCCACGGCACGATCACGCCGACGACGCCCAGCGGCTCCTGGAAGGTGACGTCCAGGCCGCCGGGCACCGGGATCTGCCTGCCGTGGTTGCGCTCGGGCGCCCCGGCGTAGAAGTCCAGCACGTCGCGGACGTTGCCCGCCTCCCAGCGGGCGTTGCCGACGGTGTGCCCGGCGTTCGCGATCTCCAGGTCGGCCAGTTCCCCGGCGTGCTCGTCCACCAGGCGGGCGAAGGCCCGCAGCAGCCTGGCCCGGTCGCCGGGGGAGACCCGGCGCCAGGCGGCGAAGGCCCGCCGGGCGCGCTCGACCGCCCGGTCCACCTCGGCGGCGTCGGCGAACTCCACGTCGGCGACCACCTCTTCGGTCGCCGGATTGATGATCTTCATCGTCACATCCGTTCGAATCCCCGGAACAGCTCCCAGTCGGTGACCGCCGCCTCGAAGGCGGCCAGCTCGATCCGGGCGTTGTTCGCGTAGTGCGCCACGACGTCCTCCCCGAAGGCGTTCCCCGCCAGGGCCGATCCCTCCCACAGCTCCAGCGCGTCCCTGAGCGTGTGCGGCACGGTCTGCGCCCCCGACGCGTAGGCGTTGCCGGTGAAGGCCTCCTCCAGGGGCAGCTCGTTGTCGATGCCGTACAGCCCGGCCGCGATCAGGGCCGACACCGCCAGGTAGGGGTTGACGTCGCCGCCGGGCACCCGGTTCTCCACGCGCAGCGACGGCCCGTGACCGACCAGGCGCAGCGCGCAGGTCCGGTTGTCCACGCCCCACTTGACCGCGGTCGGGGCGAAGCTGCCCGGCACGTACCGCTTGTAGGAGTTGACGTTCGGGGCGTAGAGCAGGGTCAGCTCGCGCAGGAAGGCGAGCTGACCGGCGATGAAGTGCCGCCCGAGGTCCGACAGCCCGTACGGCCCCGCCCCCGCCATGACCGGCTCCCCGCCGTCGCCGTTCCCGTTCTCGCTCCGCAACGAGATGTGGATGTGGCAGGAGTTGCCCTCGCGCGGGTTCGGCTTGGCCATGAAGGTGATCGCCCGTCCCTCCTGGGCGGCGATCTCCTTGGCGCCGTTCTTGTAGACGGAGTGGTTGTCGCAGGTGGTGAGGGCGTCGGCGTAGCGGAAGGCGATCTCGTGCTGGCCGAGGTTGCACTCACCCTTGACCGACTCGACGTACATCCCCGCGCCCTCCATGCCGAGCCTGATCCTGCGCAGCAGCGGCTCGATCCTGGCGGTGCCGAGAAGGGAGTAGTCGACGTTGTAGAGGTTGGCGGGGGACAGGTCGCGGTAGCCCTTGCGCCACGCCTCCTCGTAGGTGTCGTCGTAGACGACGAACTCCAGCTCGGTCCCGACGAGGGCCTCCCAGCCGCGCTCGGCCAGCCTGCCGAGCTGCCTTCGCAGGATCTGCCGGGGCGAGGCGGTCACGTCCGAGCCGTCCTCCCAGACCAGGTCGGCCATCACCAGCGCGGTGCCCTCCTGCCACGGCACCCGGCGCAGGGTGGACAGGTCGGGTCTCATCACGAAGTCGCCGTATCCCCGCTCCCACGAGGACATCGCGTAGCCGTCGACCGTGTTCATGTCCACGTCCACCGCGAGCAGGTAGTTGCAGCCCTCGGAGGCGTGGTGCAGCACCTCCTCGAGAAAATAGCGTGCCGACAGCCGTTTTCCCTGCAGGCGCCCCTGCATGTCGACGATCGCCAGCAGCACGGTGTCGATCCGTCCCGCCGCCACCTCGTCGCGAAGCTCGCCGACCTCCACGCAGCCCTCCTCGCCGGAGTCCTATTGGGCTAGTGTCAGACCATTGAGGTATACGGAGAATGTCTTGTCAAGGTTTGGAGGTGAATTGGACGAGTCGACGCATCTGGCGGCGGTGCTGCGCCCGGTCCGCGCGGGCAACGCGTTCGAGGAGACGGTCGAGCGCCTGCTCCAGGCGATCAAACTGGGCATGGTGACCGAGAAGCTGCCTCCGGAACGCGAGCTGGCCGCCCGCCTCGGGATCAGCAGGGTCACCCTGCGCGAGGCCATCCGCGCCCTGCAGGAGGCGGGCTACCTCGACGTACGGCGAGGCAGGTACGGCGGCGCGTTCGTCACCTACACCCCGCCGCGCCCGAGCCAGACGGACCTGCGCAGGGCCGTGGCCGACATGGGCACCGACGACCTGACCGACGCGCTCACCTTCCGGATGGCCGTGGAGTGCGGCGCGGCCCAGGTGCTGGCCACGGCCGGGCTCGACCGGGAGCGGCGCGAGGTGCTGCGGCAGCGCCTGCGGGAGGTCAACTCCGCCGGGCCCGACGACTACCGCCGCCTCGACACGGCCTTCCACCTGGCCATCGCGGAGCTGACCGGCTCCCCGTTGCTCGCCGCGACCTGCGCGGACGCCAGGCTGCGCATCACCGACCTGCTCAACGCCATCCCGGTGCTCCAGCGCAACATCCAGCACGCCGCCGTCCAGCACGAGGCGATCGTGGAGGCGATCCTCGCCGGAGACCCCGACGCCGCGCGCCGGGCGGTGGCCGAGCACCTGGAGGGCACCGCGGCCCTCCTACGGGGGTTCCTCGCGTGATCATGGGGATCACTCACATAATCTGATAGTGAAGTGGGGGATTTGTTCCAAGATCGAATCGTGGACACAGGGCGGCTGCCGCTGTTCTGTTTCTTCGTCGCGCTGATCGCCACCTTCGTGTTCACCCGGATCAACGTCCGGCTCATCCGCGCCAAGATCGGCTGGTTCCGCAACGTCAGCGTCGGCGAGATGCACATCCACCACGTGGTGTTCGGCGTGGTGCTGACCATGCTCGGCGGGGTCTCCGGACTGGTCGTCTCCAGCGTCTCCCAGGGCTGGTACGCCCTGACGGCGGCCGTCTTCGGCGTCGGCGCCGCGCTGGTCCTGGACGAGTTCGCGCTGATCCTGCACCTGCACGACGTCTATTGGGAGGAGGAGGGCCGCACCTCGGTCGACGCGGTGTTCATCGCGATCGCGATCACCGCCCTGCTCCTGCTCGGCCTGCGCCCGCTCGGCTGGGAGAGCCCGGACGGCACGGCGCAGGGAGTCTGGGTGGCGACGAGCTTCATCGTGGTCAACCTCGTGCTCGCCGTGGTCACCCTGCTCAAGGGAAAGATCTGGACGGGCATGGTCGGGCTGTTCGTCCCGCTCCTGCTGATCCCCGGCGCGCTGCGCCTGGCCCGCCCCGGGTCTCCCTGGGCGCACTGGTTCTTCGCCCCCGGCTCCCGGCACCCGCAACCCCGCAAGATGACCAGGGCCCAGCGCCGGGAGGAACGCTGGCGCCGCCCGGTGATCCGCGTCAAGATCGCTTTCCAGGAGTTCGTCTCCGGCCGCCACGACCTCCCCTCGACCCGCCTGGGGCCGCGCCGCTGACCGGCCGCGTGCCGTACCGGCGGGAGCGTCGGCGTGGCATACCGGTGGCCCGGGCGGCGTGGGCATACTGGGAGGCGTGAGTGTGCTTCCGTCCCGCTGGGACGGTGTGGAGCGACGGGTCCCCGACTCCCTGGCCGACCTGCGCGGTCCCGCCACGGGGGTCGTCGCCCTGCCCGTCCATCTCGGCTGGTCCGGGCTCACCGAGTTCGACCTGGCGAACCGTCCGCTGCGGATGAGCCTGTACCGCACGGTCATCACCGGCGGCGCCCGCGACGACGCCGAGTCGTACCTGAACGCCGAGATCCTCCTCGCCGACTGGCCGCTCCTGCGCAGGGGACTCGGGCCGAGCTACCGCAGGGCGTGGGAGAGCAAGATCTGCGGACTGGGGCGGGAACGATGATCCTGCCTCCCTTCCAGGAACGGATGCTGCGGGCCGTGCTCCCGGCCTGCTCCCGGTTCGGCCTGGTCCTGGCCGGTGGCTACGCGATGAACGCCCACGGCTTCACCGACCGCCCCAGCAACGACCTCGACTTCGCCACCGCCGCCGAGACGCCGCTGCCCGAGGTCGCCGACGGGATCGCCGAGACCTTCAGGGGCGCGGGCCTCGACGCCACCGTGATCGAGGTCACGCCCCGGATGGGACGCCTGGTGGTGAGCGACCCGGTGACCGAGCAGAGCTGCGAGTTCGACCTGCTCAGAGAGGCGTTCCAGCGGCAGCCGGTGATCGTCGGGGACGTGTCCGTCGTCTCCCTCGACGACGCCGTCGGCCTGAAGATGCGCGCCCTGCACGAGCGCAGCCTCGCCCGCGACGTCATCGACGTCGCCTCCGTCTCCCACCTGTACGGCTTCCGCGACCTGGAACACCTGGCCCGCCTGCACAACGAGGAGTTCTCCCTCGCCGAACTGGTGATGCGCCTGGAGTTCGTCGAGCTGATCGCCGACGAGGACTTCGAGGCGTACGGGATCGACGAGGAGCGGATCGGGGAGATCCGCAGGTTCGCCGCCTCGTGGGTGGAGGACATCGGGCTGCGCCGCGCGGAGGAGGGCGACGCCGAATACGACGAGATCCCCGAACCCGACTGAGACGACTCCTGTCGCCGTGGGGGAGCGAGCCGGGGAGTTTCGCGGGGTCGCCGGCCGGGGTCCGGCCTGAGGCGGAGGCGCCGGCCGTCCAGGGGTGAGATGGTGGAGGCCGGAGGTCGCGAGGATGACGGGTGAGCCGGGCTCCCGTGCGCGCCGGGTGGTCGCGCTGGGATGGGACTATCTGGTGATCGTCGGCTGGCTGGCGTTGCTGGCCGTGCCGTACCTCCTGGGGGTGAGGCCGTTCGCCCGGCCGGCGGACGCGTCCCCGATCGTGGCGGACCTGGTGATCACCGTGCTCAGCGTGGTGCCCGTGTGGGTCTACCTGGTGGTGACCGAGGCCGGTACGGCACAGGCCACCTGGGGGAAACGGCGCGCGGGGCTGATCGTGACCGCGGACGGCGGCGGGAGGGCGGGACTTGGCCGGATCATGGCCCGCAACGCCGTGAAACTGCTGCCGTGGCAGCTCGCCCACATCGCCGTGCTGCGGTTCTGGACGGCGGAGGACGACTCGGTGGTCGCGGTGCCCGCGATCGTGCTCTGTTACGTCCTGGCGGGGGCCACCGTGGCGTCGGCACTGCTGCGTCGTGACCGGGCGGCGCTGCACGACCTGGTGGCGGGCACCCGCGTGGTCGGCCGGGCCCGCTGACGGCCGCCGGGGAGGCGGGATCGTCAGGCCGAGACTGTCGGAGGCGTGGGACACCATACGGTCATGGACCACACTCGCTACCTCGACCTGATCCGAGCCGACAGCGACCGTCTGCTCGGGATGGCCCAGCGGAATCCGGACGCCATGGTGTCCACGTGTCCGGGCTGGACCAGCCTCGACATCGTGCGGCACGTCGGGGAGGTGTACAAGCACAAGATTCTCTGCATGGAGCTGGGGCGGCAGCCGGAAAGCGGGGAGCGGGGGTCGCGCCCGGACGCCGACGCCGATCTTGTGCTCTGGTTCGTCTCCCTGCGCGACAGGCTCATCGACCAGCTCGTCGCCCGCGGACCGGAGCAGAGGTCCCACACGTGGTTTCCCCCGGACCAGACGGTCGGGTTCTGGTATCGGCGGATGGCGCACGAGACGGCGGTCCACCGCGTCGACGCGGAGCTCACCTGCGGGCAGGAGAGTCCGGTGGATCCGGAGCTGGCGGCCGACGGTGTCGACGAGGTCCTCGGGTTTCTCACCCACGACTTCGGGGACAGGGCCGAGCAGTCGCGGGGTGTCGACCGTACGGTGGCCGTGGGCTGCGGCGGACGGCGGTGGGCGGTGACCCTGCGGAAGAACCGGGTGGAGTGGGCGGCGCGGGGAGCGGTGCCGGACGCCCGGATCGACGGCGAGCCCGGGGATCTCCTGCTCCACCTGTGGGGGCGGCGTCCGGCGGACTCGGGGTCCCTCACGAGTTCGGGCGACGCGACCGCGCTCGCCGCCTTCCGGGACCGCCTGCGTGCGGAGACCAGCTGACCGGAACCGGTCCGCGGGAGGGATCGGCCGGCCGGACCCCGTCCGCGGGGGAGACCGGGCGGCCGGTCCGGCCGCTTGCCGTCGCAGGGCAGGCCCGGCCTCCGTTACGGGCCTGCCCTGTGGCGGGGGTCAGTGCTCGGGGTTGAGCGAGGCGCCGATGAACATGGCGGTGAGCAGGACGAAGAGGTAGGCCTGCAGAAACTGGATGAACATCTCGAACCCGGTCATCACAATCGCCATGAGCACGCCGATCACGCCCAACGGGACACCCGGCAAGGTGGGCCGCTCGAACAGGAACCAGAAGCCGACGGCGCTGAAGAACGCCAGGATGATGTGCCCGGCGAACATGTTGGCGGCCAGCCGGAGCATGTGGGTGAACAGCGAGGTCACGAAGTTCTGCAGCAGTTCCAGCGGGACCAGCAGGACATAGGTGAGTTTGGGCAGGCCGCGGGGGATGAGGTTGCCGACGTATCCGGCCGCCCCCTGTGTGCGGACGCCCACGTAGATCTTGATGACGTAGACCGAGACGGCGATCACCGCGGGGAAGGCGAGGAAGGAGGAGACCGGCAGCTGGACGAGCGGGATCACGCCCATCAGGTTCCAGATCCAGGTCAGCAGGAAGATGCTGAGCAGCAGGCCCATCCAGCGGTCGGCGTCCCTGCCGAGAAAGGGGCGGGCGGCCTGGTCGCGGACGAACAGGTAGCCCATCTCCGCGACGTTCTGCAGACCGCGCGGCACCAGTTTGGGGTTGGCGAACGCGGCCCACAACAGGGCGCAGATCACGACGGCTCCGGCCAGGGCCGTCAGGGTCGGTTTCGTCAGCCAGTACGGCGCGCCCGGCCAGAGCGGAGGGAAGTGGAACAGATCAAGACCTGGCGGCTGGAAGTCGTCTGATGCCTTCATCGGCGCTCCCTTCGGGGGGCGTTCTTTTGTGAAAGATTTCACAAAGCCTTGGATTCGGCCATTCCCCTCCGGGTCAACATCATGATCATGTGATTTCGGCGGTCACACGTCCGAGCGTCCGGCCGCCCCGGTTCTCCCTGGACACTTTCTCCCGGGCCTCCGGTCTCTCCTGGGCCGTCTCCGCCCGTCTTTCCCGGGAGCACCCCTTTCCGGCCCGTCTCTCACGACTGGACGCATGCCTGAGCGGACCGAGTTCCGAACCCCGCGAACCGGGCGCCGGTCACCGTCCGCCGCGCCGGGGCCGCGTCTCCCGGCGCGGGCGGGGACGATCGGAGGGCGCCGGGCGCATATCCGGCCGTCCGAGGGGAAGCTGACGGACCTCATCTGCCGAAGGAGTGAGGACCGTGGGTCTCATGGACAGGCTCAACCTCCGTGAGTTGAAGGCTCGGGCCAAGCGGAAGCTGGGCGCCCGGACCGGCGACCGCAGGCTGGCCGCCGAGGGCCGCACCGAGGAGGCCGAGGCGAGGTTGCTGAAGACCCAGGACGAGATCCTGGAGAGCGTGGCCGCGATGCGCAGGGAGTACGGCGCCCGCCGTCGCTGACCGCTGACCGCTGACCGCTGACCGGTGCCTGGTGGCCGGTGGTGCCCAGTGGCTGGTGGCTGGTGGCCGTCGCGCCGGGTAGCCGGTGTCCCGCGGGCGGAGTCCGTTTCCGAGCCCGCGGGGTGCCGGTCGTTCGCGGAGTCCGTTTCCGGGTCCGCGGGGCGCCGGTCATCCGTGGACGCCGGTGCCCGGCGGGGCCGTCCGGTCAGCCGGCCCCGGTGAGACTCCGTACGGCCAGCCCCAGGCCGAGCGCCACGACGACGACGGCGGTGCCGACCGGGGCGAGTCCGGACAGGCGGGCGGCCACACCGGTTCCCCCGGCCGTCAGGCGGTCGAGGCGGCCGGCGAGCTTGACCAGCAGCAGGCCGGTGACGGTGAGCGTGCCCGCCATGCCGAGGCCGTAGGCCAGGACCAGCGCGACCCCGAACCAGGTGCGGCCGAGGCCGATCGCCCCGAGCAGGACGACGAGCGCCGAGGGACTGGGCACCAGCCCTCCCGCGATCCCCAGCCCCACCAGGCCTCGCCGCGAGCGCCTGCCGCCGCTGTCGTGTGCCGTCTCCCCGCCGGGCCCCGCGTCCGGCTCCGGGCCCTCCCGCTCCAGAACCGCGACCCGGGTGCCTTCCAGGACCGTGTCGCCGGGCTCCGCGGGGTCGTGTCCGTGATCACGGCCGGAGCGCCCGTGCCCGTGCCCGTGCTCGAAGGGGCCCTGGTCGAGGTGGTCGAAGCGGCCGAGGTGGCCGAGGTGGCCGTGACCGTGGCCGTGCCCGTGGGCCGGGGGCTCGCCGGTGCGGTAGGAACGCCAGGCGGAGCGCAGGAGCCCGGCGCCCACGACGGCGATCAGCAGGCCGCTGGCCAGGCCGAGCCAGGCGAGCACGGACTCGCCGGTGAGGACGGAGAAGGCGCTCAGCAGCAGGCCGATGACCAGGACGCCCACGGTGTGGGTGGCGGTGACGGTCGCGCCGACGATCAGCGCGTCGCGGGGGCGGCCCCTCCTGCCCGCCAGGTAGGCGGCCATCACGGTCTTGCCGTGCCCGGGGATGAGGGCGTGTCCCGCGCCGAGGGCGACGGCCATGAGCACCGCCAGCAGCCCCAGGGGCGCGGTCAGCGACTCGGTGCCGACCAGCCCGGTGAACGTGCGGTCCAGCCAGGCCATCGCGTCACCCAGCGGGCCCGAGGAGATCAGCGGCAGTGCCATCGCCGCGGGCCCGTTTCCCGGGGCGACGCCCAGCTCCGCCGTGCGCTGGTCGAGCGGGTCGGCCAGCAGGTCGTCGGGATAGGTCCGCAGTTCCCGGCTGACGCTCGTCCCGGGCACCGAGGAGCGCGTCAGCCGTACTCCTCCCGAGGCGACCGCGGTGATCTCCCGCCACCCCATCCGGTCGGACAGGAAGCCGTCGCTGAAGCCGACGGTCCCCCGGGTCTCCGCGGCGGCGGACAGCCCGCAGGTCAGGCGGCTGGTTCGCAGGCCGCCCTGACCCTCGGCGTAGCCGAAGTCCGTCTCGGTGACCCGCCACGCCACCGCGGTCCCGTTCACCGTCAGCCGCTGCGCCCCGGCGAGCGCGGCGCAGCGGGCGGTGCCGTACGCGGACAGTTCGGCGTCGGAGACCTCGCCCGAGCCGTCGGTGTCCACCTCGGCGCGGCTCTGCAGGGTGGGCAGCTCCGCGCTGTCCACGATCGCCAGGTTCTCCACCCGGTCCGGGGTGATCCGCAGGCCGTTGTAGTGGTTGACGGTGAAGTTGCCCAGCGGGTGCGCGGGCGGGGCCACGAAGAACGGTGCGGTGACGGCCAAGGACGCCGAGGACGAAGAGGGCAAGAAGGACAAGGAGGGCAAGGGGGGCGCGGAGGGCAGGGCGCCGGCGGGCGGGGGCGGCAGGGCGAGTGCCGCGCACAGGGCGGCCGGGAGGACGAGAAGACGGGACAGCGCCGGGACGAGCGCCTGTCGCGCGGGCCGCGGGGCCTTCGTCGGCATCATGACAGCCTCCCGAGGGCGGGCAGGTCGGGTGAGAAGGCGGGGTCGGCCTCGTGGGCGAGAGAGGAGGAGCGCCGTGACTCCTCCGCCATGCCCAGCGAGCGTTCGATCTCGGCCCGGTGGTGGTGCGACAGGGCGTTGCGCCAGCCGGTCGAGGTGGCCTTCCTGGCGTACGGCAGCGCCTCGCGGTCACGGCCGTCGCGGTGTAGAGCCCAGGCTAGGGCGTCGGCGGCGATCAGGTTGGGATGGCGGCCGTACTCGGCTTCGGCGTGTCGTACGGCCAGGTCAGGGGAGCCGTGGTCGGCCTCGAACTCGGCCCGGGTGAGATCGTCCACGACCCCGGCCTGTTCCGTCAGGCGCTGCTGCGCGCGCAGCAGCGCCCACTGTGGAGAGGGGTCCCGGCCCGCCTTGGCCAGCACCTCGGCGTACTCGGTCACGTACTGGGGCAGGGGGAGCCGGGCGACCACGGCGCCGTAGAGGTCGATCGCCTCCGGCAGCCTGCCGCCGAGCGCGGCGGCCCTCGCGGTTCCCGCGAGGGCGGGAGTGAAGGCGGGGTCGGCCTTCAGGGCGAGGCCGTACTGCTCGGCCGCGCCGCGCAGGTCGCCGGAGTGCAGGGCCAGCTCGCCCAGGTAGTGGCGGCAGTAGGCGATGTCGGCCGGGGTGAGGGCGTCGTCGAGGGCGTGCCGCAGCATGTCACGTGCCCGGGCACGGTCGCCCCTGATCTCGGCGTCGTAGGAGGCCCGGGTGAAGGCGGTGACACCGGGGCGCAGCTCCATCATCCTGTCGACCGCCCGGGTGGCCTCGCCGTAGCGGCCCAGCTGGGTGTAGGCGTCGGCCAGCACCGCCTGGGCGCCCAGGCCGTAGGGGTTCGCGGCCGCCGCCCGGGTGGCCAGCCGTACGGCCTCGGCGAAGTCGTGGCGGCCGGCGGCGAGCGCGGCCCGGCCGGTGAGCACGGCGAAGTCGTCGGGGCTCAGTTCGGCGGCCCTGGCCAGCGCGCGCTCGGCCCTGAGGTAGTGGGACGGGTCGGCGGTGACGCGCGCCCGCTGGACATGGGCCAGGCCCAGCCGCGCCCAGGCCTGGTGGTCCCCGGGCAGTCTGCGGAGCCGGGCGGTCAGCGCGTCGATCGCGCCGCCGAGTGAGGTGGCGGAGACCGGGATCTCGGCGAGTCCTTCCCGGCGGGCCGGGGAGGTCCCGGCCGCTGTCGGCGGCCGCTCGCCGGGAAGCAGGGCCGCTCCCGCGGTCAGCGCCACGGCCAGGCCGAGCGCGCCTATGGTGATCCGGATTTTTGCGGAAATCTTCACGATGATCCCCCAGGACCGGACGCGGGGCCCGGAAGACCGGGCCCCGCGCCTTTCGGGTCAGCTCTTGTCGGCCGACGTGTTGCCGGGCAGCGGGATGTAGGGGAACCGCGCGCCGAACGGCTTGTCGTTGCCGTTCACCTTGTCCCCGTCGGCCAGCGCGTCGACGAGCCTGCCGGTCTGGGCGGCGCCCGCCATCGCCTGGACGGCGATGTCGATCACGTCGTCCCCGAGGCGGCGGCCGTTCGGGAAGCCCTGCAGGTCACCGGCGAGCACCCCGAGCCGGTTGGGGTTCTGGGCGGGGGCGATCGCCATGTTCAGCCGCAGCATCTCCGAGGGGCGCAGCCTGCCCGCGTCCTTGTTGAGGCTCTGCGAGTTGAGATCGGCCTTGATGGGGCCGTTGGCCTTGGCGATGCCGGTCAGGAAGATCTCGACCAGGTCCTGGCGAGGGGTTTTGGGAGCCTTGACGCCGTAGACGGCCTCGAACAGGCGGGGCAGTTCCGGATCGGTCACGCGCTTGACGACCTCCGGGAGGCCGGCGTCCTTGGCGGGGTTCAGCGCGTTGAAGGTGTCCTTCAGCCCGGCCGGGAGCACCACCTCGTTGACCAGCGGCTGCCCCAGGCGCGAGACCTGGACGTAGCCCCTGGGACTCCACTTGTCCACGGTCGACCAGACGCCGATCACGGGGTTTCGCGTGGAGTCGCCCCTGAGCGCCACCTCGTTCTTGGGCACCTGCAGTGCCAGGGTGTGGACGTTGTAGCCCTTGAAGGTGTCCTGGCCGACCTCGGACAGGTCGCCGCCGTAGAGCAGGTCGAAGACCCGCAGGTCGGCGAAGAACGCCTCGTCGGACTGGCCGGCGAACGTCTTCCCGCCCCCGGGCAGGTCCTTGATCGACTGGGCGCGCAGCGCGGCGTAGTCGGGCATGGAGGCGGGACCCGTGTCGCTCGGGGCGGCCACGCCGTTCGCGACCAGGGTTCGCGTGCCCCTGGGAGTGATCCTCTTCAGCGTGTAGCGCTGCCTGAACAGCAGGTTCTCGTCGCCGAGTGAGGTGACGGGACCGTTGTCGTACAGGAAGGTGTCGTTGCCCCGCCTGTCCTCGTTGCGGAACGTCCACTGGTAGACGATGTCGGGGCGCGCGTCGCCGTCACCGTCAATCTTGATGTTGTAACGCGACCCGGTGTCGAACCGGTAGAAATTCGGCCCGCCGTTCGGCTCCTCGAACGGGATGAAGTTCGCCATCAGCGTCACGGTGTCCGCCTTGTCGGGGCTGACGAACGCGTAGACGTCGGTGTTGTCGTTGCGGGGATCGCCCGCGATCATGGGTGCCTCGCGGTGCGAGGAGGCGGTGCCGGGTTCGGCCCTGAGCAGGGCGAACGAGGAGGCGGTCAGTGCCCCGGCGAGCCCCAGGCCGATCAGGGCGCGCCGGTTGGTGCGGAGCTCCATGTCAGTTGGTCCTTTCCACGACCGGTCACGGATGTGACCGGTTTTGTTGGTTCCGGGGGAGAAAGGATCCGGCCGGATTCCCCGACCTCCTATTCGCCTCCGGGGAGCCCCTGGATTGGAGGAACTTTTCCCGCCGGGAATCGCCGGAAAAGGGATGGGGAATTCGCGAATTTCGTCAGATAGGGAGTGGAAAAGAGCTCTTTCCCTCCGGCCGGGCCCGGAGGGGGCGGGCGGGATCGAGGCGGGATCGGAAGGGGTGGCGGGGATCGCCGTCGTCGCCCTTTTCGTCAACCGCCGTTGACATGAGTCATTGTGTCAACCTATGTTGACGACATCGACTTTCGTCTACGGAACCAGACGAAACGCCCGGGGTGGGTGCGTGCGCGGTAGATAGGAAGCACGTCGATCGACGGTCGGTCATGTCACTTCAGGGGAGACGAAATTGCCGGAGACAGCGTCATGGCGGCTGTTGGTCACGTATGTCCGGCCGCACAAGGCCGCCCTGCTGCTCGGCGGGGTGCTCAGCCTGGTCGGCTCGTTCGCCGGTCTGGCGATGCCGCTCCTCGCCAAGACCGTCATCGACGCCTTCGGCGCCAACCGCTCCCTGCTCGGGCCCGTGCTGGGCCTGACGGCCGCCGTGCTCGTCGGCGCGGCCGTCGGCGCGCTCGGCAGGTACGTGCTGGAGCGCATGGGGGAGGGTGTGGTCTTCTCCGCCAGGCGGAGCCTGGTGAGCCGGATGCTCAGGCTGAGGGTCTCCGAGGTCGACCGGCTCAAGCCGGGAGACCTGCTGTCGAGGGTGACCTCGGACACCACCCTGCTGCGCGCGGTGTTCACCGAGGGCGTCGTCGAGATGGTCAGCGCGCTGTTCATGCTCGTGGGCGCCGTGGTGATGATGGTGCTGATGGACGGGCTGCTGCTGCTCATCACGCTGGGGGTCCTCGTCCTGGTCGGCTCGCTCGTCGGCCTGGTGATGCCGCGCATCCGGCGTGCCTCGACCCAGGCGCAGGTCGCGGTCGGTGAGATGGGCGCGGTGCTCGACCGGGTGCTGCAGGCCTTCCGCACGGTCAAGGCCAGCGGGGCCGAGAACCGGGAGATCGCCACCGTGGACGCCGCCGCGCGAGAGGCACGGGACAGAGGCGTCGCCGTCGCCTGGTGGACCTCGATCGCCGGCATCTCCGCCTGGGTGGCCGCGCAGCTCGCCTTCGTGGCCGTGCTCGGTGTCGGCGGCGCACGGGTCGCCTCCGGCGCGCTGGAGGTCTCCTCGCTGATCGCCTTCCTGCTCTACCTCTTCTACCTGGTCGCCCCCATCGGCCAGCTGGTCCAGGGGTTCACCCAGATGCAGAACGGCCTGGCCGCCGTGAAGCGGATCCGGGAGATCGAGGAGCTCCCGGCTGAGGAGATCGCGGACCGGTCCCGCGAGTCGGACCGGTCCCGCGAGGCGGGCACGGCCCCGGCCGGGGTGACCTTCGACGGCGTGGTCTTCCGCTACGGCGACGACCGTCCCGTCGTCCACGACGGCGTCTCCTTCGAGATCCCGGCCGGCGGGATGACCGCCCTGGTCGGCCCGTCGGGGGCGGGAAAGTCCACGGTCTTCGCCCTCCTCGAACGCTTCTACGAGCAGCAGGCGGGGACGATCGAGGTCGACGGCCGCGACATCAGGCGGTGGCCGCTGTCCGACCTCCGCGCGGCCCTCGGCTACGTCGAGCAGGACGCACCGGTGCTGGACGGCACGCTCAGGGAGAACCTCGTCTTCGCGGCACCGGACGTCGGCGAGGCCGACATCCGGCGGGTGCTGTCGCTGACCCGTCTGGAGGACCTGGTCGCCCGGCTCCCCGAGGGGCTGGAGACCAAGGTCGGTCATCGCGGGGTCATGCTCTCGGGCGGTGAACGCCAGCGGGTCGCCATCGCGCGCGCCCTGCTGCGCAAACCCCGGCTGCTGTTGCTCGACGAGGCCACCTCCCAGCTCGACGCGGTCAACGAGCTACGGCTCCGCGAGGTGATCGCCGAGGTGGCGCGGGAGACGACCGTGCTGGTGATCGCCCACCGTCTGTCCACCGTGACCGGCGCCGACCGCATCGTGGTGATGGAGGGAGGCGGCGTGCGGGCCGTCGGCACGCACGGGGAACTGCTCGCCGACGACGACCTCTACCGCGAGCTGGCCGCCACGCAGCTGCTGCTGCCCGGCTGATCGGCGAACCCCGGGGACGTCCGGCAGAGGCGCGCGGTTCGCCGGCCGGTCCGTCGCGGACGGGTGAGGCCCGACGATTCGTGGCGCGCTGCGGGCCGGGGCCGTACCGCGGGACCGGGTCGAACTGATCTCCCTCATTTCGTACTGATCCCGCAAATTTAAGTGGTGCGGAGTGCGATGGTTCGGACACCCGCCTCGCGGGCCGGTTGGCCGAGGTGGAAATCGGGCATCCGCCCTCTGCGGAGCCTCTTCTTCGCTCAGGAGCGTCCATCGGGCGCTCGCCGAGTTCGATCTCCGGGCCAGTCCGTGCGGGGCGAGGGCCAGGGCACAGGTCGATGTGGCAATCGGAAGGACGGGCGTCCCAGAACTGCGGCCTGGGACGCCCTCCCCTCCCCGAACCCCGGTCCTTCCCCGTGATCCTCTCCTCTGCCGCGTCCCGGGGGCGTCCCGCCGCCGTTCCCCGCGTCCCCGCGGGCGCCGTGCCCCCGGGACGGTCGCGGTCTCGCATCGCCGGAACGGCCGAGACGCGCGGGTAACAGTATGAATATGCTTATTCATACCTGACGGAGTGGCCCGGGAGGCCCGGCCCGGTCCTCACGGGCGTCCCGGGCGCGGATACGGTCCCGCTCCCCGCTCCCCGCTCCCCGGGGGCCGGGGACCGGGGACCGGGGAGCGACGGGGGCGTCGCGTTCGCCCGGAGGTGTTCGTCCGTGTCCCGGTGGCCCGATCCCGGCGTCCGCTGTCTCTTCCACCTCCTGTCGCGGTGTATGAACGACACCGGGGCGGGAGGGAGAGGGAATGCCGGTGGAGGATCGTGCGGTTGGAGGGGACGTGGGGGACGGACTCGATCGACTTCTGGAAGGCCGAAGGCTGTCGCCTGTGCAGCGGCGGATCGCGCGTTACCTCGACGACCATCTGGCGGAGGCGGTCTTCCTGTCCAGCGTGGAGCTGGCCGAGCGCGCCGGAGTCAGCCAGCCGTCGGTGACCAGGTTCGCCATGGTGCTCGGCTTCGCGGGATATCCCGAGCTCAGGCAGGCGCTGCGCCCTTTCGTCGTGGGGGAGCGCAACCCCTCGCGGGCCAACGACCTGCAGATCGCGATAGACGCGGAGATCGAGAACCTGCGGAGTGTGCGGGACAGGCTGGCCGACCCCTCGGCCATCGCCGAGCTGGGCGTCGCGCTGGCCGGATGCGAGCCGTTGCCCGTGCTCGGGCTGCGCGTGTCGAGCGGGCTGGCCACCACCTTCGCCTACTTCGCCCGCCGGATCCACCCCGACATCCGCCTGCTGACCCACGGCGGTTCCGAGCTGGCCGACGGCCTGCACGCTGCGCGCAGGGCGGGCGCCGCCTGGCTGCTGGCCGTGATGCTTCCCCGCTATCCGGCCGAGGCCGTACAGGCCCTCAGGAGCGCCAGGAAACTGGGCCTGCGGACCGCGGTGATCACCGACCGGCGTGACGTGCCGTTCGAGGCGGACGTGGTCCTGGACGCCCCGGTCGGTGAGCGCCTGGTGTTCGGCTCGCACACGGCGCCGCTCGCGCTGGCCATGGTGCTGGTGGAGGCCATGGCGGACGCCGCGCCGCTGCGGACGCGGGCCAGGCTTGAGGAGTACGAACGGATGATCGACCAGGCCGGGGTCTTCACCGAGTAGCGGTCCCGGATCTCCGGTCGGCCGATCCCGTGCCCCGGCCCCCGGGAGCGCGGGGCCGGAGCACGGGATCGCGGGGGGCGGCGCGAGATCACGGGGGATCTCAGCCCGCCAGCTTCCCGAGGGAGCGGACGGCCCAGGTGAGGGCGAGCGCGCCGAGCACGACGAAGAGGCCGAAGGCCACCGGGATCGTGCCGTCGCCCAGGTGACCCGCGAACAGGGAGCGGCCCGCCTCGACCGAGTAGTAGAGCGGGTTGAACCTGGCGGCCGTCTGGAGCCACTGCGGCCCGAGGGAGACCGGGAGCAGCATGCCGGCCAGCAGGGTGAGCGGCAGGGCGAAGAACTGCACGATCTGCGACATGCCGTTCTCGTCGCGGATCGCCAGCGCCAGGCCGTAGGAGAGGCCGGCGGCGAACAGGCCGGTCGCGGCCATGAGCAGGAGCATCAGCAGCAGCGCGGCCAGGCCCGGCCGCAGGCCCATGAGCACGGCCACGCCCATGATCAGCAGGGCCTGGAGGATCAGCACGACGACGTCCTTGGCCACCCGGCCGAGGATGATCGCCGGCCGCCAGGCCTGGCTGACCGCGAGCCGCTCCAGCACGCCGTTCCGGGTCTCGTTGATCATGGAGAAGCCGGTGAACATCGAGCCGAACAGGGCGATCATCATCATCGCGCCCGGGGTGAACATCCGCAGCGCCTCGCCCATCGTCCCGCCGTGGGTCGTCTGGGTCAGCAGCGGGGCGAACAGCAGCAGGTAGAGCACGGGTTGCAGGATGCCGATCAGCGTCCAGGCCGGGTTGCGGCGGACGTTGCCCAGCTCGTGGCCGAAGAACAGGATGGTGTCGCGAAACATGGGGGTCCTTAACGGTCCTGGTGGGGGTCAGGCGGCGTCGCGCAGGGAACGGCCGGTGTGCCGCAGGAAGACGTCGTCGAGCGTGGCCCGGTCGAGGGAGATGGACCGGATGGCCAGGCCGCCTACCTCCAGGGCGCGCAGCAGGGCGGGCAGGTTGTGCTCGCCGTCGTCGAGGTAGGCGCGCAGGGCACCGTCCTCCGCCCGGGTCTCCTTGATGTACGGCTCCGCGCCGAGAAGCCCCCGCGCCGCGGGCAGGTCGTCCACCTTGAGGGTGACGACGTCCCCCGCGATCTCCCTCTTGAGGTCCTCCGGGGTGCCCTCGGCGACGATCAGGCCGTTGTCGATGATGACGAGCCGGTCGCACAGGGCGTCGGCCTCGTCCAGGTAGTGGGTGGTCAGCAGCACGCTGGTGCCCTGGTCTCGCAGGGCGCGGACCTCCTCCCACAGGTTGGCGCGGTTCTGCGGGTCAAGACCGGTGGTGGGCTCGTCGAGGAAGACCAGCGGCGGCCGGTTCACCAGGCCGATGGCCAGCGCGAAACGCCGCTTCTGGCCGCCGGAGAGCGTCCTGACGGGACGTCCGGCGATCTCGGTCAGGCTGAAGGCCGCGAGCAGCTCGTCGGCGCGGGCGAGCGCCTGTTTGCGGGAGTGCCCGGCCAGGCGCGCGGCCAGGACCAGGCTCTCCAGGCCCGGGGCGTTGTCGTCGACGCCGCCCGCCTGGCTCACGTACCCGATCCTCTTCCTGACCTCGGCGGCCTCCTTCACCACGTCGTGCCCGGCGACGACGGCGGTTCCCGAGGTGGGGGCGGTGAAGGTGGCGAGCATCCGCACCGTGGTGGTCTTGCCCGCGCCGTTCGGGCCGAGGGCGGCGAAGATCTCGCCTTCCTCGACGGACAGGTCGATGCCACGGACGGCCTCGACCTGCTCGGGCTTACCCCGTCCGCGTCTGACGGTGAAGGTTTTCCGTAGATCGCACGCTTGAATGATCATGAAACTCCGTTTCGGGCAATGCTCAGGAGAGCCGGGGGCGATCGGATGACTTCCGGAAGGCCCCGAGGCGGATTCGGATGGTGCGGAACGACGCGGAGAACGCGAAAAAGGAACCGGAGCCGGGAAGGGGGCTCCGGGGAGAGTGAACCTCCGAGGAGATACTGACCCTCTCGCGGCGAGAGGTTCAAATTGGCTTCGGGGAAGCTCGCTGTTCTCGACCTTCTCGGCGGCCCCGTCCAGCCACGTGAGCCGGGCCCGGAGCCGGAGGATGTCGAGCCGGAGGCACTCGTCGATGTGCCGGGGGCGCCGTAGGCCACTGACCCCGGAGCGTCCCGGACCCGAGACGTTCCGCCCGGAGTAGGGTGATCCGCATGTCCGCACGCCCTGTAGCACTGGTGACCGGAGCCTCCCGGGGAGTGGGCGCCGCGATCGCGCGAGCCCTGGCCCCCGCCCACGACCTGCTGATCGGCGGCCGGGACGCCGAGGCGCTGGCCGAACTGTCCGCCGAGCTGCCCGAGGCGCGTCCCTGGCCGGTCGAGCTCACCGCGGTCACCGAGGCCGACGTGGCCGGGATCGACCGGCTCGACGTGCTGGTGCACAGCGCGGGCACGGTGGCCCTGGGGCGGATCGAGCAGACCCCGGCCGAGGTCTGGCGGCGCACGATGGAGCTCAACGTGATCGCGGTCGCGGAGCTGACCCGGCTGCTGCTGCCCGCGCTGCGCGCGGCCTCCGGCCAGGTCGTGCTGATCAACTCGGGCGCGGGGCAGCGGGCCAACCCGAACTGGGCCTCCTACGCCGCCAGCAAGTTCGCGCTGCGCGCGTTCGCCGACGCGCTCCGCCTGGAGGAGCCGGAGCTCCGGGTGACCACGGTCTATCCGGGACGGATCGGCACCGACATGCAGCGCCGGGTGCGGGAGCAGGAGGGCGGGGCCTACGAACCGGACAGATACCTGTCCGCCGACTCGGTGGCACGGGTGGTGCTGGCGGCGGTGACGGCCTCCCCGGACGCCCACGTCACCGACATCACCGTCAGGCCCTCCGCGGGCCCGGTCAACTGAGCCGCCCCCGGTCCGCGAGGCACGGTTCACGAGATACGAGCCGGGACGAGCCGGGACGAGCCGGGACGAGCCGGGACGAGCCGGGACGGGGCAGGGCGGTCGGACCTCGGGGGTCGGAGAACGGCCGCGGGACATCACTTGATCGCGCCTTAAACGACCCTTTGGTGCTTCATGTGAGGAGCACGGCCCGCTCGTGAATGAGATCATTCACATAATGGAGGGGTGTTCGCCGAAACGTCCGACCGTCACACGGGGACCGCCGTCCGGGTAGCCGCACTGGAGGACACGTGCCGGAGATGAGCTACTGGTGCGAGCTGGCCTGGCTGCCACCCGGCGAGGTCACGGCCGGAGTGCTCGTCAGGATCGCGGACTCCAGGATCGCCGATGTCGTCCCCGGTACGGCCACCCCTCCGGCCGATGCCGTACGGCTGGGCGGTCTGACGCTGCCCGGGCTGGCCAACACGCACTCCCACGCCTTCCACCGGGCGCTGCGCGGGACGGCACAGTGGGAGAAGGGCAGCTTCTGGACCTGGCGCGAGCAGATGTACGGCGTGGCCGGGAGGCTCGACCCCGACTCCCACCTCAGACTGGCCACGGCCGTCTTCGCCGAGATGGCACTGGCCGGGATCACCTGTGTCGGGGAGTTCCACTACCTCCACCACACTCCGGGCGGCGGGCCGTACGACGATCCGAACGCCATGGGGCACGCGCTCGTCCAGGCCGCGCGGGAGGCGGGCCTGCGCATCGCGTTGCTGGACGCCTGCTACCTCAGCGGCGGCATCGGCGTCCCGCTGACGGGAACCCAGCTGCGGTTCGGCGACGGCGACGTCGAGAGGTGGGCCGTCCGGGTGGAGAAGCTCCTGAACGCCTACCGGGGAATGCGGGACGTCGAGATCGGGGCGGCCATCCACTCGGTGCGCGCGGTCCCGGCGGAGCAGATGCCGATGATCGGCGCGTTCTCCCACCACCACGCCGTCCCGCTGCACGTCCACGTGTCCGAGCAGCGCGCGGAGAACGCCGCCTGCGTCGAGGTCTACGCCGCCAGCCCCGTCCAGTTGCTCAACGAGCACGACATCCTCGGCCCCCGCACGACGGCCGTACACGCCATCCACCTCTCCGACGTGGACATCGCGCTGCTCGGCCAGTCCCGCACCCACGTCTGTACGTGCCCGACGACCGAACGGGACCTGGCGGACGGCGTCGGCCCGGTCAGGGCGCTGTTCGAGGCGGGCTCGCCGATCACGCTCGGCTCGGACAGCAACGCGGTCATCGACCTGCTGGAGGAGGCGCGGGCGGTCGAGCTGGACGGACGGCTGCTCAGCGAACAGCGTGGCCTCTGGACGGCCGCGGAGCTGCTCCAGGCCGCCGGCGCGGACGGGCACGCCTCCCTCGGCTTCGCCGACGCGGGCATGCTCGTACCCGGAGCGTGGGCCGACCTGGTCTCGGTGCGCCTCGACTCGGTCCGTACGGCGGGCGGCTCCCGCGCCGGCGCCGCGGAGGTCACGGTCTTCACCGCGACGGCGGCCGACGTGCACTCGGTGGTATCCGGCGGACGCAGGGTGGTCGAGGAGGGGCGGCACATCCTGGGAGACGTGGGCGCGATGCTCGGCGCGGCGATCGCCGGAGCGCGCGGCGGTCACGTGTGAAACACGTGGTTTGAGGCGTCTCCGAGAGGGAAGCGAGGGCCCTTATGACGCCGGGCCCGAGGGCATCCTCCTTGAGGAGGAAATCCAGAACCGTTCTCCCGGCGTACCTTTTTAGGGAATCTTTGCCCTGATCCGAGCGTTGATGAGACAAGCGGCATGTCCGCACGCATGGGGTCTTGAGTGAGCGTGCGGGCCTGCCATAAGCAGGCGGAGCGAGGTGCCATCGGATGGCAAGGCCGACGGGGAATCGGACGCAGGATCAGCACGTCTCGGATCGAGACTTGCTCGGGACATACCTGGCAGAGATCGGGCGGGTCCCCCTGCTCACCGCGGAGGAGGAGGTAGACCTCGCCAAGCGGATCGAGGCGGGTCTCTTCGCGGAGCAGTTGCTGGACGGCGGGTTGACGGAGCCGCGGATCGCGGACGCCGCCGATGAGGAACTTGAACGACTGGCGGTTTCGGGGCAGCGGGCCAAGGACGAATTCATCCAGGCCAATCTACGTCTTGTGGTGGCGGTCGCGCGCAAATACTCGGGGCGCGGAATGCCGCTGATCGATCTGGTGCAGGAAGGGAATCTGGGATTGGTGCGGGCGGTGGAAAAATTCGACTACCGCCGCGGCTACAAGTTCTCGACGTACGCGACCTGGTGGATCCGCCAGTCCGTGGGCCGCGCGATCCACGAGCAGGCCAGGCCGGTCCGGCTGCCCACCCACGCGGGTGAGCAGATGACCAGGCTGATGCGGGTACGGCGCGACATGCTGGCCGAGTTCGACCAGGAGCCGACGGACGCCGACCTGGCCGAGGTGCTGGAACTGCCGATCGAGCGGGTCCGCGAGCTTCGGCGCTGGGCCTCCGACCCGGTCTCCCTGCAGCTCGGCGTGGGAGACGAGGACGAGACCGAGCTCGGCGACATGATCGCCGACGAGACGTGGGCCGATCCCGAGCAGCAGGCCATGGACATCCTGGAGCGCGAGCGCCTGGAGCAGTGGCTGACGGGTCTGGAGGGGCAGACCCGCGAGATGCTGCGCTGGCGTTACGGCCTGATGGACGGTCGCGAGCACACGCTGACCGAGGTCGGCGAGCGCTACGGCATCGGCCGTGACCGCGCTCGTCGCATCGAGCGTGACGCTCTGGCCCGGTTGCGGAAGATGGCCATGGCGGCCTGAGCCTGTCATCACGGCCCGGTACGGTTCCGCTGTGAGCCGTACCGGGCTGTTCTGGTTTCGGCGTTGCTTGGGCTGTTCCGGGTCATTCTGGTTTCGGTGTTACTGCTTGGGCTGTTCCGAGCCATTCTGGCTGAGGCGCGTTGTTTGGTGCCGGAATGTTCGTGTTGCCGTGTTTTCGCTTGGTGTGGGGTGTTTCCCGCTGTCGCGTGGTGGGTGCTGGGGTTGTGTTCGCGCTGCGGGGGGTGGGTGGTCCGGCCGGCCGTTGTTGGTCGCGCTCTGGTGTGTTCAGGCCTTCGGCCTGGCGGGTGTGGTGGTTTCTGGCTTTTTATACGCCGGCCGGACCACCCACCCCCCTCCGCGCACGCTCTGCCGGGCCGTAGGGCCTGCGGGCCGTGGTTTCTCTCTTCCGGGCCGCGCATCGAGCTCGTGGAGGCTGAAGCGACCGGCCGGGATCGTCGAAGGTCGATCGCCGTAGCTGAAGCCCCTCTTTCGAAAGGAGCGCAGGGCCGAGGTGGAAAGCTGCGCCCCCTTGAGAAGGGCCTCCCCACCCGTGGGGCGCCAGCTTCGGTGAAGCGACCGATGCCCACCCCCAACACTTAAACGAGTCCCACCACCCCTAATTTCCCCATCGCCCCTACCAGCCCACTCCGACCAACTCCGACCGACCGCCCCGCCCCACTTCGGCTCCCACCTTCCAGTCTCCGCCCCGCTCTGCCCCCACCTCCCAGTTCCCGCCAACCACCCCAACGTCCATCCCGCCAACCACTTCAACCTCCACCCCGCCAACCACCCCACCCCACGCCTGTCGGGCTCTCCTCCAAGCGCCGGGACGGTGAGGAGTGTCGCGGACCTGCTCGGCGCCAATGGGCGGCGCAAAGCCCGGATGCCCTTGGCGACCGGTCTGCTGACCACATCCCGCGGCACCGCGCCCGGCGGAGGGAACCTGGCACCGCGTCAGGCGGAGGGAATCCGGCACTGCGCCCGGTGGAGGGAACCACACCGGGGTGGCGAGGTTCGTTCGGTCGCCGGGATGTTGTCCGGCGACGCATCCGAGTCGGCCTTGGTCACCGAGTCGGTCTTGGTCATCGAGCGGGTACGACCGTTTGTGAGGAGGGGCTCGTCGTCAATGTCTGGAGAGTCTGTTGATGCTCCAGTGGAGGATCTTTCGCGTCCGGGTCGACGGTTCGGCCTGGATGCCCAGCTGGTTCATGATGTGCCAGTAGCGCTGGACGTCGCTCGGCTTGTCGGGGCAGACGGCGCCGGTGAGCTGTCTGAGATAGACCACGTCCGGGAGCTGTGGCTGGGGCATGCGCAGGATGGTGATGGGCCCGCCGGACGCGGCGTGGCCGCCGGCGCTGAACGGCATGACCTGGACGGTGACGTGGTTGAGTTCGGCGATGTCGATCAGGTGCTCGAACTGGGCGCGCATCACCGCCGGGCCGCCGATCGGACGGCGTAGTGCCGCCTCGTCGATGACGGTCCACAGTCTGGGGGCGTTCGGCCGGTGCAGGATCCGCTGCCGTTTCATGCGCAGTTCGACGTGACGCTCGATCTCGGCACTCGTGATGTCCTGGTGGGTGAGCCGGATGACGGCACGCGCGTAGTCTCTGGTCTGCAGCAGATCGGGGATGAGCTGGACTTCGTAGCCGCGGATGACGTCGGCGGCCTGCTCCAGCCCGAGATAGGAGTCGAACCAGCTCGGCACCAGGTCGCTGTAGGAGTGCCACCAGCCGGGCAGGTTGGCCTCTTTGGCCATCGTCAGCAGCGTGGCGCGCTCCGCCTCGTCGGTGAGGCCGTAGAGGGTGAGAAGATCGGCTACGTCGCGTTGTTTGAAGCCGGTGCGCCCCAGTTCCAGGCGGCTGATCTTGGAGCGTGACCCCCGGATCGTTTCGCTCGCCTTCTCAAGGGAGATGCGCCGCTCCTCCCGCAGCCGGCGAAGCTGGACGCCCAGCAGCATTCGCAGGACGGTGGGCCCGGTGTCGGTGAGGGAATCGTCCGGGATCCGGCTGGTGGATCGGCCCCTCGTGATCTCGATGTTCATGCTCAATCACTTTCCTTGGCGACAGCCGCCGAGGTCGGACCGTGTTGTGCCGCCTCGGACGAACTGGAGTGCGGTGACCGTTCTTCTCACGACGGGTGAGAAAGGATCACTGTGTGTATGGGCGTGAGAAGATGCGCGAGCCGGGCTTCGAACGAGGGGGGTTTCTGAGCGACGGCCGGTTCGGCAGGTTCGTTTTCACCGTCCGTGAACGAGTGAGCCCACAGCGGGCCGGCCGCTCACGGCGTGTCCCGCGTGAGGTGCTGTGAGGCCCTACCTTTTGCGGGCGACGCCGCCCAGCACGCCCACATCGGTGGACGAGCCAAGGAGAGGCGTCTCGGGCCGCCACTGTGTGATCGGAACGACGCCGGGCTCCAGGAGGTCAAGTCCGTCGAAGAAACCGGCGAGTTCCTCCGGGCTGCGCAGGTGGTAGGGAACGGCGCCGCTGTCGTTGTACTGCTGCGTGGCCGCGCTGTTCTCCGTGTTGGTGTCGGCGCTGTCGTTGAACACGAGGAAGCTTCCCGGAGGCAGGGCGTCCATGAGCCGTCTCACAATGGCGTACGCCTCGTCGGTGTCGCGGATGTGTCCCGTGATCTGCAGCAGCACGAGTGCGATGGGCCGGGTGAAGTCCAGCGTGCTGGCCGCGGCCGCCACGATCGTGTCCGGGTTGTGCAGATCGGCGTTGATGTAGGTGGTGACACCCTGGGGAGTGCTGGTGAGCAGGGCGTCGGCGTGCACCAGCACGAGGGGGTCGTTGTCGACGTAGACGATGCGTGACTCCGGGGCCACTCGCTGGGCCACCTCGTGGGTGTTGTCGACGGTCGGCAGGCCTGTACCGACGTCCAGGAACTGGCGGACCTGCTCCTCTCCGGCCAGGTGCCGGACGGCTCGGGCGAGAAAGTGCCGGGACGTGCGGGCGAGTTCGGCGATCCCCGGGAAGATCTCAGCGAACTGGTCACCGGCCTCGCGGTCGACCGGATAGTTGTCCTTGCCGCCCAGCCAGTAGTTCCAGATCCGGGCCGAGTGTGGCACCGTGGTATCAATTTCGGGCGATTGCGAAAAATGGGATGAATCATCGCTTGTCACCACGGGGGAGTGTCTCCTGCCGTACGCGTATTCCGCCGTCGTTACCCACGATAAGGTCAACTACCCTGTTCGGTAGCCAGTTGTTACTGATTGTGTCGATATTTATATTCGGACGACCGCTTCGTGGGGAAAGAGGTGACATGTTATATTTTGCCGCCACGGTGAGGCTGTGCGCCCGTGCGACTGGGTCCTCCCGCTCCATCGGATGGCCGGAACCGTCCAATGGCTTCCGGTGAGGATGGGGGGCGTTGATCGCCTGTCGTCGGGGAATGTCCGAGATATCCACACAGTACGTTTTGACATGATTTCAGGCCACAAGAACACCTTTGGTTGATCCCCTGTGGCCCCGTGGCCTTGTCGGGTGGCGCGTTACCGGCGAGTGGCGTGCATGTCGTTCGCGATCGGACGACGTGACGAGCCGATCTCCGCGGGAGAGAAGCCCAACCCGGGCCCGGGGCCGGGGCGGAAGCCGGCCTCCACCCATCGTGGGCGGTGCGCCAACGGCGAAGGAGGAACCTGAAGGGTCGTGCTCGGTGCGTTCGCCGCCTTGATCGGCATCTCCGGTTGACCGCCTTATTGACGATGATCCACAGATATGGTGGATCATCGTTTCCGGGGGCTTCTGCCGTACGACTCGTACGGCCACTCGCCGGTCTATCCCCTCCTCTGAAGCTTCGATTCGCGCTCGCAGATGTGAGGAGACGACGCTTCGGAGAGGAGGCAACGCTTCGGACTCCAGGCCCAAGTGGATCTCGAACCATTCGAGTACGGCCTGCCCGCAGACATGTCATCGGCCGCGCTGCCGGGCCCCATCTACGGTCTGCCTTCTTTGGGGAAAGTTGGGCAGTCGTTTTGACGGTTGCCGAACGGTGGCCTCAAGAGGAGCCGATGGTGGTCACGCGCGGTGGCACTCAGCGCACCTGAATCCGATTACTCGAAGCAGTGATACGGCGCCCCGTCAACGAATTCGGCTCGCACGTCCGTAGTGGTGGGCACGATCGCGGTGGGCGCGTTTGCGGATGTCGGCCTCGTGGTTGTGGGGCGAGGACGGTTGGGGCGAGGACGGTTGGGGCGAGGTGGGGCGATTGGTCGGGGTGGGGTGGCTTGGGGCTGTGAACCGGTCCCAGTATTAGGTGGGTGGGCATCGGGCGTCTCACCGAAGCCGGCGCCCCACGGGTGGGGAGGCCCTTCTCAAGGGGGCGCAGCTTTCCACCTCGGCCCTGCGCTCCTTTCGAAAGAGGGGCTTCAGCTACGGCGATCGACCTTCGACGATCCCGGCCGGTCGCTTCAGCCTCCACGAGTTCGATGCGCGGCCCGGAAGAGAGAAACCACGGCCCGCAGGCCCTACGGCCCGGCAGAGCGTGCGCGGAGGGGGGTGGGTGGTCCGGCCGGCGTATAAAAGCCGGAAACCACCACACCCGCCAGGCCGAAGGCCTGAACACACCAGAGCGCAACCAACAACGGCCGGCCGGACCACCCACCCCCCGCAGCGCGAACACAACCCCAGCACCCACCACGCGACAGCGGGAAACACCCCACACCAAGCGACAGCGGGAACAGCCCCCGGACGGATCACTGAGCCTTGGCGTACTTCTCCAGGTCGTCGAGGATCTTCCCGGCAGCCGTGACACCGATGCCGAGCATCCAGGTCTCGTCGTCCACGGTGTGCGCACGACCGTCCTTGACGACGGGGATGCTCTTCCAGAGCGGGCCGCCGGTGACGGTCGCCTGGCTCTGGGCCGCCTGGTCGCCGTAGGCGCTGTAGAACAGGACGTCGCCGTCCGCCTGGGAGAGGTTCTCCTGGCTCAGCTCGCCGAAGCGCTTGTCCTGGGCGTCGGACAGTCGCTGCGGTTCGGGACGGCCGAAGCCGGCGTCGCCGACGACGATGCCGCTGAACGACTCGGGACCGTACATCCGGATCTGGGTGGGCATGAAGCGCACGATGCTCACCTTGACCACCTCCGAGCCGCCCAGGGCCCGCGCGCGACTCTGGTAGTCGGCCAGGAGCTTGTCCGCCTTGGACTTCACACCCAGCGCGTCGGCGTCGAGGAGGAAGTTCTCCTTCCAGGTGGTTCCGACCTTCTCCGTGAACACGGTCGGCGCGATCTTGCTGAGTTTGTCGTAGAACTGCTCCTGCCGGAACTTCGTACCGAGGATCAGGTCCGGCTTGAGGGCCATGATGGCCTCCAGGTTGGGCGTCTGGAGGGTGCCGACCGGTGTGGTGGCGTTCAGCGCGGCGCCCAGGTATTTCGGCCATGCCTGGTTTTCGGCCGCCTGGGCTGCGCCGACCGGGGAGAGCCCCAGTGACACCAGGGTGTCGAGCTTGTCGGTGTCGAGCACCACGACCCGCCGGGGAGACTCGGGCACCTTCGTCTCGCCCATCGCGTGCTTGATCGTGCGGGTCGCACCCGTGGTGTTCTCGCCGCTCCCACTGGTTCCGCAGGCCGTGGCGGTGACGAGGGACAGCAGGACGGCGACCGTGGCCTTGGTCAGGCGGGCGGGCATCGAATCTCCTCAGGTTCTTAGGTAAGGCATGCCTAAGCATAGTTTCGGACAGTTTTCCGTCCAGACTCGCCCCGTCCGAAACAAGCCCGAAACACCGTGTGACGGAGTTTCACAGATGCGAAACACAGGGCGCCGCGCCACGAAACCACCGAAGAAGACGCTGAAGCGCATCGTCAGTGCGCGGCCGGTCGACGGAGCCCAGAAGCGTTCACTGCGACCTGAGATCGGCCACACGCCATTTGTAAGGAGGGTCGCTTCGGATGAAGATCGATGGCGGCACCACTGCCTGGATGCTCACGGCCACCGCGCTGGTGTTGCTGATGACCCCGGGGCTCGCGTTCTTCTACGGCGGCATGACCAGAGCCAAGAGCGTCCTCAACATGATGCTGATGTCGTTCGCGAGCATCATCACCGTGACCATCGCCTGGGTGCTCTACGGTCACTCGCTGACCTTCACCGACAACGGCAGCAGCCTTGTCAACAAGTTCATCGGAGGCTTCGGCGCCCTCGGTCTGCAGAGCCTGGTGGACACCGCCACCAAGCCGGACGGTACCGGAATGCCCAGCCTCGTGTTCTCAGCCTTCCAGCTGACCTTCGCGATCATCACCGTCGCGCTGATCAGCGGTGCCATCGCCGACCGCGCCAAGTTCGGCGCGTGGGTGCTGTTCACCGTCGTCTGGGCCACCGTGGTCTACTTCCCCGTCGCCCACTGGGTCTGGGGCAACGGCTGGCTGTTCAGTCTCGGCATCGAGGACTTCGCCGGCGGTACGGTCGTCCACATCAACGCCGGTGCCGCGGCCCTCGCGCTCGCCCTCGTGCTCGGCAAGCGCGTCGGGTGGCGAAAGGAGCCGATGCGCCCGCACAACCTGACCCTCGTGCTACTGGGCGCCGGACTCCTCTGGTTCGGCTGGTTCGGGTTCAACGCGGGCTCCGAGCTCGCCGTGGACGGCACCGCGGGCCTGGCGTTCATGAACACCCAGATCGCCACCGCGGTCGCCGCGGGTGCCTGGCTCGTCGTAGAGAAGATGCGCGACGGCCACGCCACCAGCCTCGGCGTGGCCTCCGGCGCGGTCGCGGGCCTGGTGGCCATCACCCCGGCCTGCGGCTTCGTGGACCCCTGGGCGGCGATCGTCATCGGCGCCGTCGCGGGCGCGGTCTGCGCCTGCGCCGTCGGCCTGAAGTACAGGCTCGGCTTCGACGACTCGCTCGACGTGGTCGGCGTGCACATGGTCGGAGGCGTCCTCGGCGCGGTCTCGCTCGGCTTCCTGGCCGCCTACCCCTTCCTCGAACAGCAGAGCAAGGGCCTGGTCTACGGCGGTGGCCTCAAGCAGCTCGGCCTGCAGGTCCTCGGCCCGGTGGCGGTCGGCGCCTACTCCTTCGTCGTCACCTGGGTCATCGCCAAGATCATTGACAGGGTGATGGGCTTCCGGATCAGCGCCGAGGAGGAGATCGCCGGCGTCGACATCACCTCCCACGCCGAGACCGGCTACGACCTCGGCACCGTGCACGCGTCGGGCATGGCCTCCCCCAAGGGCCCGGCGGTTTCCAGCACCGCGAAGAAGGTGAACGCATGAGACTCATCACCGCCGTCATCAAGCCCTTCAAGCTCGACGACGTGAAGGCGGCCCTGGAGCAGTTCGGGGTCAGGGGCATGACGGTCAGCGAGGCCAGCGGGTACGGCCGCCAGCGCGGCCACACCGAGGTCTACCGCGGCGCCGAGTACCAGGTGGACCTGGTCCCCAAGGTCCGGCTGGAGGTGCTCGCCGAGGAGGACGACGCCGATGACATCATCGACGTCATCGTCAAGGCGGCGCAGACCGGCAAGATCGGAGACGGCAAGGTCTGGTCCGTGCCGGTGGACACGGTCGTCCGGGTCCGCACCGGAGAGCGCGGACCCGAGGCGCTCTAACCGGTGAGAGGCGACACTCGCTCGTACGCCGCGGCCCGCAGGGAGCGGGCCGCGAACGTCGACCGCTGGTTGACGGACCTCCTCCGGGCCGCCTGCGGCACGCCGTACGGGCGTGTCGGGAGGAACGGGGACCCCGGGACCGACTCCAGGGCCGACTCCAGGGCCGGGGACGACCACGGCGCCTTCGGCGGTGTCGCACTCGTCGCGGTGGGCAGCCTGGGCCGCGTGGAGCTGGCCCCGGGAAGCGACCTGGACCTGGTCCTGCTGCACGACGGCCGTGACGACGTGGCCCGCATCGCCGACCGCCTCTGGTACCCCGTCTGGGACTCGGGCGCCGGTCTCGACCACTCGGTGCGGACCGTCGAGGAGGCCACGGTGGTCGCCGAGAAGGACCTCAAGGCGGCGCTGGGGCTGATCCAGGCCCGGCACGTGGCGGGGGACCCCGAGCTGACGAGGGCCGCCAGGGAGAGCGTGCTCACCGGCTGGCGGGCCGACTTCAGGCGCCGTCTGGCCGAGCTGCGGGAGTCGGCGGACACGCGGGCCGGGGCGAGCGGCGAGCTGGCGTTCCTGCTCGAACCCGACCTCAAGGACGCGCGCGGCGGGATGCGCGACGTGCAGGCGATGCAGGCCGTGGCCGCCGCCTGGGTCGCCTCGGCCCCCGGCCCCCGGGTCCGTGAGGCCTACGAGCTCCTGCTCGACGTCCGGCACGGTCTGCACCTGGTGACCGCCAAGGGAGCCGACCGGCTGGTGCTCCAGGAGCAGGACGCGGTCGCGGGGACCCTGGGCCTGCTCGACGCCGAGGCGTTGATGCGCAGGCTCGCCGAGGCGGGCCGTACGGTCGCGCACGCCTTCGACGCCACCTGGCGCACCGTCGACCGGTCGCTGTCCGGGCCCGTGCCGCGGGGGCGCCGCCCGCTCGCCGACGGCGTCGTCGAGCACGGCGGCGAGGTCGTGCTCGCCCGAGGCGTGGACCCGCGCAAGGATCCCGTCCTGGTGTTGCGTGCCGCCGCCGCGGCGGCGGAGGCCGGGCTGCCGCTCGCGCCGGCGACCATGAGCGCGCTGGCCGCCCAGTCGCCGCCGCTCCCGGTGCCCTGGCCGGACGAGGCGCGGGACGCGCTGGTCGCGCTGCTCGGCGCCGGGCGCGCGGCGGTGCCGGTCTGGGAGGAGCTGGACCAGGCGGGCGTGCTGGTCCGGCTGCTGCCCGACTGGGAACGGGTACGGCACCGCCCCCAGCGCAACCCGGTCCACCGCTACACCGTGGACCGGCATCTGATCGAGACCGCCGCGGGGGCCGCCTCCTTCACCCGCGAGGTCTCCAGGCCGGATCTGTTGCTCGTCTCCGCGCTGCTGCACGACATCGGCAAGGGCCGGCCCGGCGATCATTCAGCCACGGGAGCGGTCGTGGCCAGGGATATCGGCGCCCGGATGGGGTTTTCTCTGCCAGATGTGGAGACCCTGGAGACCGTGGTCCGCCACCACCTGCTGCTGCCGGAGACGGCGACCCGCCGTGACCTGGACGATCCGGTGACGATCTCCCGCGTGGCCGAGGCCGTCGGCTCGCGCGAGGTCCTCGAACTGCTGGCCGCGCTCGCCGTGGCGGACGGCAACGCCACGGGGCCCGCCGCGTGGAACTCCTGGAAGGCCTCCCTGGTCGCCGATCTCGTCCGGCGGGTGCGTTCGGTGCTGTCGGGGACCCCGCCGCCGCCCGCGCCCGCGCTCTCGGCGGCGCAGGCCTCCCTGGCCAGGCACGGCGGCGGCGCCGTACGGGTCCACGGGGGAGCGGTGACCGTGGTCGCGCCGGACAGGGTGGGGCTGCTGTGGAACGCGGCGGGGGTGCTCGCCGCGCACCGGATGGTGGTTCGTGCGGCTTCCGCCGCTTCGGCGGGGTCGACCGCCGTGATCGAGTTCTCGGTGATCCCAGAGTACGGCTCGCCGCCCGATCCGGCGACGCTGGAAGCCGATCTTCGGCTGGTTCTGGCGGGGCGGCTCGACATCGGGCAGCGTCTGGCCAGGAGGGCCCGTTCGATGCGTCCGCCCCGGGTACCGGTGGCTCCACCACGGGTTACTCTCGTGGACGACGCGTCCAATACCGCGACGGTCGTAGAGGTGCGCGCACATGACCGTCCGGGGCTATTGTGGCGAATCGGTAGGGCTTTTGGAGATTGTGGTCTTGACGTGCGGGCCGCACGTGTGGAGACTCTCGGCGCAGAGGCGGTGGATGTCTTCTACGTTGTCGATAGAGCCGGACGTCCTCTGACTGACGAGGCCCAGCGGGCACTGGTGCGGGACCAAGTGCTTGCCGCCTTGCGATAACCATAGGAAGTCGTTCTCTCGTCACCTGCGTAACGATTACGTCCGGTTTGTCGGCTATGTCGATTGCGTCCCGTGACCTTGTGGTCTGATGAGGGCCACCTATGTCGTGATGGTGAGAGGTAGAGCGAGAGCGGTGACGACGGCTACAACCGAGGGCGGCAGTGCTGCGGCACATGACCGCGGCAAGCGCTTCGCCGCCCGGTTCGGGCTGCGGAACTGGCGTGTGCGGTCACGTCTCACCGCCCTGATCCTGGTGCCGACGGTGGTGGGCGTCGTGCTCGCCGGGACGCGCGTGGTCACCTCCGTCGACAGCGTGGCCGGATACCAGCGGACCGCCTCGGCGGCCGAGTACTCCGGTGGGTTGCGCGAACTGGCACAGGCTCTCGGTTTGGAACGTGACCGAGTCGCCTGGGCCGCGTTCTCCCCCGCGAACCAGGGGTTGCAGGACGCGGCGACGGCGCAGCAGGCGACCGTCGACGCGCTGGTCGCCAAGGTCCTGCTCGACCTGCAGGCGATCGACGACTCCTACGGCCAGCGGGCCGCGGAGGCGGCCAAGGACGTGGGCTACCAGCTCGCGGGGCTGGGCGAGCTGCGCAAGCTGCCCGGGACGAACCGGGCGGAGCGCTACAGCATCATGATCGCTCCGCTGCTCCAGCTCCACGAGGAGCTCACCCTGGTCAGCGACGACCCGGAGATCATCGGCAACACCCGGGCGCTCAGCGCGCTGGCGCGGGCCAAGGAGGAGGTCTCCCGGCAGCGCTCGCGCCTGCTGGCCGGCTACTACGCGGCGTCGCTCGTCACCACCCAGGAGATCGAGAAGTTCATCGCCTCCCGATCGCGGATGGAAGAGTACAAAGCGGACTTCACCGTCGAGGCGAGCCCGGTCAACCGCCAGCTCCTCGTCAAGGCGATGATGGACGAGAAGGTCTACCGGGCCGAGCTGACCAAGGCCAGGGCGATCGTGCTGGCCGGCGACCCGCGCCACCAGGGCCGCCTGATCTCCGACTTCGCCGCCGTCAAGCAGTGGTTCTCGGACAACAGCTTCATCCTCGACCGGATGAAGAAGGTCGAGACC
Source organism: Streptosporangium sp. NPDC051022 (assembly GCF_040683035.1). Classification (NCBI taxonomy): domain Bacteria; kingdom Bacillati; phylum Actinomycetota; class Actinomycetes; order Streptosporangiales; family Streptosporangiaceae; genus Streptosporangium; species Streptosporangium sp. NPDC051022. Next base: position 485,757 of record NZ_JBFBCF010000002.1, read on the forward strand.
CAGGTCGCCGGCGATGTGATCACCCGGGCCCGTGAGCTGGAGGACACCGAGCAGCGCAACGCGATCATCGCGTCGGGGCTGATCCTGCTCCTGCTGATCCTGGTCCTCGGCCTCACGGTCGTCATCGCCCGCTCGATGGTCCTGCCGCTGCGCCGCCTGCGGGCCGAGGCGCTGGACGTCGCGGGCTTCAGGCTCCCCGAGGTCGTGCGCAACCTGCGGGTCTCCGGCGACACCCAGGCGCCGGACGTCGCCTCGATCTCCGTCGACTCCAAGGACGAGATCGGGGAGGTCGCCAAGGCCTTCGACGAGGTCCACCGGCAGGCCGTACGGCTCGCCGCCGAGGAGTCCGAGCTCCGCTCCAACATCAGCGCGATGTTCGTCAACCTCTCCCGCCGCACCCAGACCCTGGTCGAGCGGCAGATCTCGCTGATCGACGGCCTGGAGAAGGGCGAGGAGGACGGCGGCCGCCTGGCCGACCTGTTCAAGCTCGACCACCTCGCCACCCGCATGCGCCGCAACTCCGAGAACCTCCTGGTCCTCGCCGGCCACGAGCCGTCCCGCAGGCGCAGCCAGCCGGCCAAGCTCGTCGACGTCGTCCGGGCCTCGCTGTCGGAGGTCGAGGACTACGAGCGGGTCCAGGTCAAGGTGCACCGTACGATCTCGGTCGCGGGAAGCGCCGCGAACGACATCGTCCACCTGGTGGCCGAGCTGGTGGAGAACGCCATCCAGTTCTCCCCGAGGGCCAGCCAGGTCACGGTCTCCAGCAGCCTGATCGAGGGCGGCGGCGCGCTGCTCGCGGTCAGCGACGCGGGCATCGGCATGACCAACGAAGAGCTGATGGAGACCAACCGCCGCCTGGCGGATCCGCCCGTCGTGGACGTCTCGGTCTCCCGCCGGATGGGTCTGTTCGTGGTCGGCCGGCTGGCCCTGCGCCACGGCATCAGGGTCCAGCTGCGCCCCCAGGAGACCGGCGGTCTCATCGCCATGGTCCTCTTCCCGGCCGCGCTCATCGTGGAGACGACCCAGCCGAGCCACACGCCGTCCTGGGGCGGCGAGTCGCAGAGCCAGAGCTCCTTCAGCCAGAACTCCTTCAGCCAGAGCTCGTTCGGGCACGCCTCGCTCGGCCGGACCTCGTTCGGGAACACCTCCTTCGGGCACACCTCGATCTCGCAGCCCTCTCCCGGGCAGCCCCAGGCCCCCCAGCCGGCCTCCGCGTTCGGCTCGACGTCGTTCTCCGGCGAGCAGCCCCCGGCCCAGCAGCCGGTCTCCTCGGGCTCACTGAGCGCCCCGCTGCCGACCGGGGGGTACCCCCTGCCCAAGCGCCGGGTCCCGGGGGCGAACGGCAACGGGCCCGTCCCCGCGGCCCCCTCGGGTGACTTCTCGGCCTGGGGGAACACCTCCCACGACGACCCGGTGACCGCGTCGATACCGGTCGTACGGCTCTCCCCGCTCGAAACCGAGCAGGAGGAGTATCTGCCGATCTTCGCCTCCATCGAGTCGGCCTGGTTCCGCCGGGCGGACAACACCGGTGAGGCCGCGTCCGCCGCCGACGACGCCGGTGAGCAGCCGGACTCCTCGGCGCACGAGGAGTCGCAGGGGGCGGTCGAGGCCGTCGCGGCGGGGGCCTCGACGGCCGGTGAGCCGTCCTCGGAGCCGGACGTGGAGCCGGTTCCGCGGCCGCTCAGGAGGCCGGCGCCGGTTCGTGAGCCGGAGAACTGGCAGACCGCCGCCGACGCCGGATGGCAGGCGGCCCAGGCGGCCAGCGACCCCACCCTCGGCGGGATCACCGCGGCGGGTCTTCCCAAGCGCACTCCCAGGGCCAACCTGGTGCCGGGCACCGCGGCCTCCGCGCCGTCCGCCCCGGCGGCCCCGATGCCGCCCATCTCGCCCGAGCGGGTCCGTAGCCGTCTGTCGAGTTTCCAGCAGGGGGTACGGCGAGGACGTGCCGAACTTAACGAGGACCCCGCCAGGAACCTGGCGGACAGGGAGGAGAGCCCGTGACGACCTTGAGCCATGAGGCGCGGAGGTTCGACTGGCTTATCACCGAGTTCGTCCGAGGCACCCCCGGGGTCGCGCACGCCGTGTGCGTTTCGGCAGACGGGCTGCGGCTCGCCAGTTCGGAAGGTTTCCCGGACGACCGCGCCGACCAGCTCGCCGCCGTCGCGGCGGGCCTGCTCAGCCTGACCGTCGGAGCCTCCCGCGTCTTCGAGGGCGGGGCCGTCACCCAGACCGTGGTCGAGATGGAGCGCGGCCTGCTGCTGGTCATGGCGATCAGTGACGGCTCGGTGCTCGCCGTGCTGGCCGCCCCCGAGTGCGACATGGGCCTGGTGGCCTACCAGATGACCCTGCTCGTCGATCGCGCGGGCCAGGTGCTCACCCCGGCTCTGCGGGCCGAGCTACAGGCCTCGCGGGGGAGATGACGATGACGTGCTTCAGGGGAGAGGGCCGTGCTCGGGAGTGACGGAAGCGGGGACGAGGAACCCCTCTTCCGTCCCTACACGGTCACCGGCGGACGCGCCGAGCCGCGCTATCACATGGCGATCGAGACACTGGTCTCCTCCTCGTTCATCATGGACGAGGAGCTGGCCCTGCTCACCCCCGAGCAGGAGGCCATCATCAGGATGTGCCGGGCGTTCCGGTCGGTCGCCGAGATCTCGGCGTTGCTGAGGGTCCCGCTCGGCGTGGCCCGCGTGCTGGTGGCGGATATGGCCGACGAGGGGCTCGTCCGCCTCCACCAGCCGAGTCTCGAAAAGGGACAACCGGATCTTAACATGCTTGAAAGGGTTCTCAGTGGACTTCGCAGGCTCTAACCATGGCGGCCTGACGTCGACGAAGATCGTCGTCGCCGGCGGGTTCGGCGTCGGCAAGACCACGTTCGTGGGCGCCGTCTCGGAGATCATGCCGCTGACCACGGAGGCGGTGATGACCGACGCCAGCGCCGGCATCGACGACCTCGGCCTCACCCCGAACAAGGCCACCACCACGGTCGCGATGGACTTCGGGCGTGTCTCACTGGACCAGGATCTGATCCTGTACCTGTTCGGTACGCCGGGTCAGCACCGGTTCTGGTTCATGTGGGACGACCTGGTCCGCGGCGCCATCGGCGCGGTCGTGCTGATCGACACCCGGCGGCTGGCCGACGGTTTCCCGGCGATCGACTACTTCGAGGAGGCCAGGCTCCCCTTCGTGGTCGGAGTCAACGGCTGGGACGGGCAGTTCCCGCACATGGAGGAGGAGGTGCGGGAGGCCCTCGCGCTCGCCCCGCACGTCCCCGTCGTGCGCACCGACGCCCGTTCCCGGGACTCGGTCAAGAGCACGCTCATCACGCTGGTCGAACACGTCCTGCGTGTCCGCGCCGCGTACGGCATGTCCGTCTGACCCCCGCGCCGCGGCCGCGTGTCAGTCCGGCAGCCAGTCCTTCCAGACGATCTTGTTGGCCTCGATCCACTTCTGGGCGGCCTCGTCGGCGCTCATGCCGTGGTTGGTGATGTCGTCGGCCACCGCGTTCTGGTTGTCGTTGCTCCAGGAGAAGTTGCGCACTAGCTCGTAGGCCCTGCCGCCGCCGTCGGCGAACCGCCTGCTCACGATCTTGTCCAGCAGGTAGGGCGGATAGTCGCAGGCGACCTTCTTGGGGTCGGCGTCGCAACCGATCGCGTAGGGGGGAAGGTTGATCTTCGCCAGCTTGAGCTGGGTGAACAGCCACTGCGGTTCGTAGAAGTACATCAGCAGCGGGGTGCGCCGTTCCGTCGCCAGTTTCGCGGCACTGATCAGAGCCTTCTCGCTTCCCGCGTACACCACTTTGTACTTGAGGCCGAGATTTCGGACCAGTGCCTCGTCGTTGGTGACATATGAGGGATCTCCGTCGAGGAGCTGGCCGAAATTACCCGATTTTTGGGTTTTAAATAGGTCAGCGTACTTATTGAGCTTTCGCCAGTCGGTGATGTCGGGATATCGCTCGACCATCCACTGGGGGACGTACCATCCGATGACGCCCCGGTTTCCGTTCCGCCCGGCGGCGACCGCGACTTTCCGTTCCTCGATGTAGGTCTTCTTCTCCGCCTCGCGCCCCCAGTTCTCGACGATGACGTCCACCGTCCCCTTTTCGATTCCCTCCCAGGACTGGGCCTCGTTGAGTTCCACCTTCTGCACGCGGTAGCCGAGTTCCTGTTCCAGTAGCCGGCTCAGGACCGCGGCGCCGGCCTCGTAGCCGACCCACGGATTGATCGCGATCCTCACGGTGCCGCCGGTCGCCTGCGGCCCGGGCGTCGGCGGGCTGCACGCGGAGAGCAGGACGAGCAGTGCGGTGATCCCGGCGATCCCGGCGATCCCGGCGAGCCGTCTTCCCGCCGGAGTCCTCGCGGGTGTTCTCAAGGGGGTTCTCGCGGGGGTCCCCCCATGGGCTCCCGGAGAGGCCGGCCCGGTCACCGGGGTATCCAGGGGGACCAGACGGACTCGTTGGCCTCGACCCACTTCCTGGCGGCCTCCTCGACGCTCATGCCGTGGTTGGTGATGTCGTCGGCCACCGCGTTCTGCGCCGCGTTCGTCCAGGAGAAGTTCCTGACCAGCTGGTAGGCCCTGCCGCCGCTCTCGGCGAACCGCCTGCTCACGATCTTGTCGAGGTCGAGCTCGGCGTAGTCGCAGGCGACCTTCTTGGGATCGGCGTCACAGCCCGGGGTGTGCGGGGGGAGGTTGATCCGGACCAGGTCGATCCGGCTGAACAGCCAGTGCGGGTTCCAGAAGTAGAACAGCAGGGGCCTGCGCTGTTTCTGGGCCTGGGTGGCGGACTCGATCAGCGCCGCCTCGCTGCCGCCCACGACCACCTTGAGGTCGAGCCCCAGGTTCTTGATCAGGGCCTCCTCGTTGCTGACGTACGACGGATCGCCGAAGAGCAACTGCCCCTTGCCGCCCGACTCCGGGGTTCTGAACAGGCTCGCGTACTTGTTGAGGTTTCTGTAATCGGTGATGTCGGGATATTTATCCACCATCCACTTGGGGACGTACCAGCCGATGACGCCCTTGTTGCCGGTCGAACCCGCCTCGACGGCGACCTTCCTGCCCTGGATGAAGGTCTTCTTCAGGTCCTCGTGGCCCCAGTTCTCGACGATGACGTCGACGTCGCCCTTCTCGAAGCCCTCCCAGGAGACCTGTTCCGCGAGTTCCTTCCGTTCGACGGTGTAGCCGAGCTTCTTCTCCAGCAAATAGGCGATCACTCCGGCGCTGGCCTCGTAACCGACCCACGGATTTACGGCGATCTTCACGGTTCCGCCCGCGGACGGTCGTGCCGGGCCGGAGACCGCCTCCACCTTGGCGCCGCCACAGCCCGCGGCCAGTGCGAGTGTGAGAACACCGGCGAGCAGGCGGACTCTGCGTCCGATCCTCATGCGATCCTCTTCTTTCGGGGGAAACGTTCGGGGGAAACTCTCTGCGGATCCGTCACGGAGGGACGCTCGCCGGCGCCCCGGGTGATCCGGTCGAGCATGACGCCGACCAGCACCGTCGCCACTCCGGCGGCGAACCCCATGCCGAAGTCGGCGCGCTGGGAGAAACCGGAGACGACGTCGTAGCCCAGCCCGCCGGCGCCGACCAGCCCGCCGACCACGACCATGGCGAGCGTCAGGACGATGCCCTGGTTGGCGGCGAGCAGGATCGCCGCGCGGGCCATCGGCAGCCGGACCTTCCACAGCACCTGCCGCTCGGTCGACCCGCAGGAGCGCGCGGCCTCGACGGCGGCGGGACAGACGCCGCCGATTCCGTCCTCGACCAGCCGGACGACCGGCGGGACCGCGTAGACCACCGAGGCGAGGATCGCGGTGAACCGGGTCGCGCCGAACAGCGCCAGCGCGGGCAGCAGGTAGACGAACGGCGGCATGGTCTGCGCGGCGTCGAGCAGCGGGCGCTGCACCGCGGCGAACCGGGGCGAGCGGGCCGCCGCGACGCCGAGCAGGAGCCCGGCGGCCATGGTCAGCGTCACCCCGGCCAGTACGGTGGTCAGCGTCTCCATGGTGTGCTGCCAGAGCCCGAGCAGGGCCGTGGCGAGCAGGCAGCCGGCGGCGGTGACGGCTGCCCCGCGTCCGCCGGTCCGCCAGGCGATCACCGCCACCGTCGCGGTGGCCAGCCACCAGGGGGCGGTGGTCAGCACGGTCTGCAGCGGGTTGAGCAGCGTCTCGGTCGTGGCGGCCACGATCGTCTCCGTCACGCCGTACCAGGAGAACTTCGCCCAGGTCACGGCCTCGTTCACCGGACGGGCGAGGTGGAGCACCCAGCCCTCGGGGAAGTCGGCGGGCAGGAACCTCGCCGCGATCACGCCGCAGAGCGTCAGGGCCGCGGCGACGGCGATCCGTGGCCGTGCGGAGGTCCGCGCGGAGAAGGCGCCCGGGGCCGTGGGCTCGCGTGTCGCGGCGGCCGTGGTCACCCGGTCCAGCACGACGGCCATGATCACCACGGCGAGGCCCGCCGGGAGCATGAGGCCCACGTCGGCCCGCGACAGTCCCGAGACGATGTCCGAGCCCAGCCCGGGGGCGGCGATCAGCGCGGCGATCACCACCATGGACAGCGCCATCATGAAGGTCTGGTTGACGGCCAGCGCGATGGTCGTGCGGGCCATGGGGAGGTGGACCTTGCGCAGCGTCTGCCAGCGCGTCGCGCCCACCGCGGTCGAGGCCTCGACCGCGGTGGGGGAGACCCGCTCGACGGCCAGCGCCATGATCCTGATCGCCGGGGGAATCGCGTAGACCGCCGTGGCGACCGTGGCCGACGCCGGTCCGATCTGGAAGAACAGCACCATCGGCGCCAGGTAGGCGAACGTCGGCATGATCTGCATGACGTCGAGGAGGGGGAAGAGCAGGCGGCGCAGCCGTACCGAGCGGCCCGCCCAGACGCCCAGCGGCAGGCCGACGAGCAGGGAGAGCAGGACCGCCGCGAGCACGAGCGCCAGGGTGTCGGCGCTCTCCCGCCACACTCCCAGCACCCCGAACGAGACGAACCCCGCCAGTGCGGTCAGCGCGACCCGCCCGCCTCCCGCCAGCCGGCCCAGCGCGCAGGCCAGCCCGGTCGTCCCCGCCCAGCCCAGCGCCTCGGGCACCAGGTGGAGCGCGTCGTGCAGGCCGCCGACCAGCAGCCGCACGTAGTTGACGAAGAACAGGAAGACCGGGCTGTCGTTGCGGTTGGCGTCGACCCAGTCGCGCACGTCGCCGACGAACCGGAACGGTGCCGCGTCGTCGTCGTGGGGGAGGGTCGCGGTGCCCCGGAAGAGCAGGTAGGCCGCCACGACCACCGCGACCCCGGTGAGCCGCGCCGGCCAGGACCGCGGTCCCGTCCGGGCACGGGGCGCGGAGGGTGGCGCGGGTGGCGCGGGCGGCGCGGGCGGCGGAGCGGTCCCGGGTACGGCGAGCACGCCGGTGAGACCCGGGACTCCCGGCGGTCCGGACGGCCCGAAGGACGCGGGGGATCCGAGAGCGCCGGAGGGCGAGGTCATGCGCCGCTCCTCCCGGCGTACGGGCCTGTCAGCGGATCGCCGGTCATCGCCGCCAGGATGTCGAGCCGGTCCACCACGCCTATCGGGCCGCCGCTCTCCATGACGCGGATCGGGCAGGCGGAGCGCATGGCGGCGGGCACCGCGTCGCGGACGACGGTTCCGGCGGGGAGCGCGGGGCCGTCCAGCGGCTCGCCCTCCCGGGGCGGACGGCAGATCCAGCGCAGCGAGAGCACCTCGCCCCTGGGCACGTCCCTGACGAAACGGGCCACGTAGTCGTCGGCGGGGGCGCCGACCAGCTCCTCGGCCGTACCGAGCTGGACGATCTCGCCCGCACGCATGATCGCGATGCGGTCCCCCAGCCTGAGCGCCTCGGACAGGTCGTGGGTGATGAACAGCATGGTCTTGCCGACCTCGTGGTGCAGGCGGATGATCTCGGCCTGCATGTCCCGGCGGATCAGCGGGTCCAGCGCGCTGAAGGGCTCGTCGAAGAGCAGCACCTCGGGGTCGCAGGCCAGTGCCCTGGCCAGGCCGACCCGCTGTTGCATGCCGCCGGAGAGACGGTCCGGGCGGACGTCGGCGAAGCCGTCCAGGCCGACCAGGGAGAGCAGTTCCCCGGCCCGCCTGTGCCGCCGGGCCCGCGGGACGCCCTGGACCTCGAGGCCGTAGGCGATGTTGTCCAGCACCCCGCGGTGCGGCAGCAGGCCGAAGTGCTGGAAGACCATGCTGACCCGGTGCCGTCGCAGATCCCTGAGCTGCGAGGGGGAGGCGGCGCACACGTCCTGGCCGGCGATCGAGATCTCTCCCGCGGTCGGCTCGACCAGCCGGGTCAGGCAGCGGACCAGGGTGGACTTGCCGCTTCCCGACAGGCCCATCACGACGAACACCTCGCCGGGCCGTACCGAGAAGCCGACGTCCCTGACCGCGGCGACACAGCCGGTCCGTTCCCTGAGCGTGGCGGGGTCGAGCCACGCGTCGGGACCGCCGAGGACGCGTCCGGCACGGGGGCCGAAGATCTTCCACAGCCCGCGTACCTCGATCGCGGCGCCGCCGGATGGGGCCACTGGCTCCTCCAAAGCTGGAAGCTCGGATTTGGTGAGGCTAAGGACGTAGTGAGTCAAGATATGGGGGAAATATCGCGAATCACAATGATGTGATCTTCTGAAGTTCGCCCGCCCTTCCGGTCCGATGTCCGTTCCGCATTGGCATGGAACGGTGTAAACGGTCATGTGGGCAGCGAAAAACTTAATGGACATATAAGGATGTCCGTAATAAGGATTCCAGGCATTATTTGATCTCTCGGGTTTCCCGAACTGTTGTCGCGTAAGCGGCTATTTATGAAGTTGTGTTCGATTGGCCCCGTAGGTTGAGATGTGCTCGAATTGCCGGAAGCCATGGAAATTCGGCCATCGGATTCATCCACCGAGAGGCAGCGTTCGGTGAGTACACACAAGATCCAGGGGGCGGGAAGCGGCTTCCGCCTGCGGAACTGGCGGGTGCGCTCCAGGCTGATCGCGCTCATTCTGGTTCCCACGGCCGCCGCGGTACTGCTCGGCGGAATCCAGGTGCTCACCTCCCTGGGCGCGGCCACCGACTACCAGAAGGTCAACGATCTGGCCAGGCTCTCCGACCACATCGGGGCCCTCACCCACGAGCTGGCCAGAGAACGCGACCGCACCTCCTGGTACATCGCCCTCGGCCGTCCGCAGCGTGAGGTGCAGGCCGTACGGCAGCAGATGGACGGGGTCGACACCGAGGTGACGCGCGTCCGCGACAGCGCCACCACGCTCAGAACCGTGGTGGGCGGCCGGACCAGGGACGAGGTCGACACCGTGCTCGCCCGGCTGGGCGACCTCGGGCCGCTGAGACGGCAGGCGACGGGGTCGTCGCTGCTGCCCGACGCGGCCGTCGACGCCTACTCCCTGGTGATCGACGACCTGTTCTCCCTGTACGACGAACTCGGCAAGGGCAGCGACGACGACGTGCTGTTCGGCCAGGCCCTGACCCTGGGGGCGCTCGCCAGGGCGAAGGAGGCCCTCTCACAGCAGCGGGCCCTGCTCTCCGTGGTCCTGGTCGCGGGCCGGTTCGAGCAGGAGCAGCTGGAGAGGTTCCTCGGCGAGATCTCCGTGGAGCGCAACGCGCGCCGGACCTTTGCCGCCGAAGCCGGAAGCGGGGAACGCCGTCTGTTCGACGAGACCGTCAACGGCCGGACCTCCGACCGGGCCGAATTCCTCCGTGAACTGGTCCTGCTGCGCGCGGACTCGGGCGCCTCCCTGAGGGGACTGGACCTGTCGAAGCGGGACGACGCCGCCGAGTGGTACGACGCGGTGACGGTCACGATCGACCGGATGCGCGATGTCGAGCGGCGGCACACCCAGGCCATCGTCACCCGCAGCCAGCAACTCGGCGACGCCGAACAGAACCGCGCCCTGGTGGTCGCCGGATCCGTCGCGATCCTGCTGGTGATCGTGCTCGCGATCACCACCGGGGTCGCGCGCTCGCTGGTCAAGCCGCTGCGGCGGCTGCGGCGGGAGGCGCTGCAGGTCGCGGGGGAGCGGCTGCCCGCCTACGTCCAGCGGGTCCGCGAGTCACGCGACGGCGAGGTCGACGAGGACGTGGTCCCGATCGGTGTGCTCTCCCGCGACGAGATCGGCGAGGTCGCCCGCGCCTTCGACGAGGTTCACCGGGAGGCGGTACGGCTGGCGGGCGAGGAGGCGAAGCTGCGCACCACGGTCAACGCGATGTTCGTCAACCTCTCCCGCCGGAGCCAGACCCTCGTGGAACGCCAGCTCACCCTGGTCGAACGGCTGGAGCGGGGAGAACGCGACGACCGGCGCCTGGCCGACCTGTTCAAGCTCGACCACCTCGCGACCCGGATGCGCCGCAACAGCGAGAACCTCCTCGTCCTCGCGGGGCAGGAGGTCGCGCGACGCTGGCGGAAGCCCGTCGAGCTGATGGACGTGGTCCGGGCGTCGCTGTCGGAGGTGGAGAACTACGACCGGGTGGTGACCCAGGTCCAGTCCGACGCCTCCGTCATCGGTCCCGCCGTGAGTGACGTGGTCCACCTGCTCGCCGAGCTGGTGGAGAACGCGCTGTCGTTCTCGCCGAAGGAGAGCAAGGTCGTGGTCTCCAGCAGCCTGATCGACGGCGGGGATGTGATGATCTCGGTGACCGACCGCGGCATCGGCATGACGACCGAGGAGTTCTCCCGGGTGAACGAACGTCTGGCGAGCCCGCGCACCGCCGACGCCTCGGCCGCCCGGCGCATGGGCCTGTTCGTGGTCGGCCGTCTCGCGCTCAAGCACGGCATCCGGGTCCGGCTCCGGCCCCAGGACACCGGCCTGACCGCCATGGTCCTGCTGCCCGAGACGCTCATCGATCCGGTCCCGTCGCAGGGGGCGTCCCCCTCCGCGGGGTCCCCGCGGCCGGTGGGCTTCCCGATGCCGTCGAACGTCTCCCCGTTCCCCGCCGGACCGGACGACGTGTTCGGGTCGATGCCGCCGGGGATCCCCGGGGCGGTGCCCGCCCCCTTCGGCGCCCCGCCCCCCGGATCTCCCGTCCTGTCGGCACCCGTCGCCCAGGACACCCCCGTCGCCCGGGACACGCCCGCAGGATCCGGCCATGCCGGGCCGGGCGCGGCCCCCGGTTCACCGGAGACGGACGCCATCGGCTCGCTGCCGGAGGTGGGGGCCTCCGCGCTGGACGCGGAGGAGTTCCTGCCGATCTTCGCCTCGGTCGAGTCGGGCTGGTTCCGCCTCTCCTCCTCGGGGGGCGCGACGGCCTCTTCCCCGGGGGGCGCGACGGTCGCCGACCGGCAGGGACACGCCGAACGGCCCGGTGGTCCCGGGCAGTCCGGCGAGCACGCCCCCTCGGACGCCGGCGCCGGAGGCGGGGAGGAAGGCGGGGCCGAGCCTGATTCGTGGTCGTCCCCCGCAGACGCGGGCTGGCGGGCGGCCCAGGCCGCCAGTGCCCCGGTACTCGGCGGGACCACGACATCCGGCCTGCCCCGGCGCACCCCCAAGGCCAATCTGGTGCCCGGCTCGGTGATCCCCCCTCCCGACGAACCCCCGCGCTTTTCGCCGCCCCGTTCGGCCGACCGCGTCCGCAACCGGATGTCGAGTTTCCAGGAGGGGGTTCGCAGGGCCCGTAACGAACTTCCGGACCGGGAGAGCTGAGCAGTGCGCGGGGAGTACCGAGGCGACCGGGAGCGGATGGACGGCCACGACCCTTCGCGGGGCACGCCCGCCCGCTACGGCATGCCGTACGAGGAGCGTTCCGGGTTTCGAGAGGAGCCTCCGGAGCGCCACGGAGGACGTCCCGGATTTCAGGGGGAGCGTTCAGAGGCGTACGGAGAACGTCCCGCTTTCGGAGGGGAGCGTTCAGAGACGTACGGGGAACGTCCCGCGTTCGGAGGGGAGCGCTCAGGGGCGTACGGGGAACGCCCCGGATTCCAGGACGGCCGCGAGGAGCCGTACGGGGAACACGGCGGGTTCCACGACGAGCGCTCCGGAGCGGCGGGGGAGGAGCGTTCCGGTTTTCCCGGCGGGCCCGAGCCGTACGGCGAGCACGAGGAGGAGAGCTCGCTGGTCAGGCTGTACGCCGTCACCGGAGGCAGGACGGCGCCGACGACCCGGCTCGCCATGGAGGCCCTGGTCTCCTCCGCCACGTCCGCCCGGCTGGGCCTGTCCTACATCCGCGAGTACCGTGCCATCAGCGAACTGTGTCACCAGATCCGCTCCGTCGCCGAGATCTCGGCCCTCCTCGGCATCCCTCTCGGGGTGGCCCGCGTCCTCATCTCCGACATGGAGTCCGAGGGGCTGGTCCGTGTCCACCATCCGCACAGCGACGCGAGGGGCCCGGACCGCGTTCTCCTCGAACGCGTCCTCAGCGGCCTGCACCGGCTGTGACCCGCGTTCGCGTCCCCTTTCGGCCACTATCGGGTGGTCTCCCGGCTCAGGGAGGAGGGGTCAGCTGAACCCCGGCTGAAAGTTCGCTGGAGATTTCCTGGGAGGCGGAAGAAAGCGGCGGATCGCGGGCGGGGCGGTGACATCCGAGCTCAGAGCGTTGATCACCGCACCGGCCTGTCCGCTGCCCGCGTGTGACACGGGAGTGAGCCGGTGCCGGATTGAAGCGGAGTTCAGCAGGTGAACCAAACTTTCCAGGGGTGATGTCGCGCAAAGTCTTGCTCAAGTTACGCTTGGCTGCAACACTCCTGCTTTGGTCTGCCGTGTCCTTAACGGTCGGTCTACCCCACTTACACCGAAATTCCGAAGGAGTAGCGGCCGTGTCTCGTGCCCGGTACCCCCGTCGTCTCCCGGCTGTCGTCCTGGCGGGCGGTCTAGCACTCGCGGTCTCGGCCTGCGGTGACGGCGGAACCACAGAGGGCACGCTTTCCGCTCCCTCCCCCTCGGCCACGGCCGCGCAGCTCAACCCGAACGTCAACCTGAGCAAGCAGAACCTGACCGTCTCGATCCCGCCGGGCTACACCCCCGACGACCTGGCGGCGAGGGTCGACGAGAAGCTCAGGGTCAAGCTCAAGGTCCTGTCGCACGACAGCAACGCCGCCGTCATGGGCAAGCTGACCGCCGACGGCGGCAGCGACCTCGACGTGGCCTTCGTCTCCGGCCAGTACGCCCAGGCCCTCAACAAGAAGGGGCTGCTGGAGCCGATCCACTCCGAGCTCGTCCCCAACCTGGCCAACCTCTACCCCGAGGCCGAGGATCTCGCCTACGACAAGGGCAACGCCTTCTCGGTCCCCTATATCTGGGGGACCACCGGCATCTGTTACCGCTCGGACGTGCTGAAGACGCCCCCGACGAGCTGGAACGATCTCCTGAGCCCGCCGGAGGAGGCCAGGGGGAAGGTCACCATGATGACCGCCGAGCGCTGGCTGCTCCTGCCCGCCGTCAAGGCGATCGGCACGTCGATCAACACCAAGAGCGAGGACGACCTGGTCAAGGTCAAGGAGAAACTGATCGAGGCCAAGCCGAACCTGCTGGGCTACGACGACGGCACCTACGGCGAGCGCCTCAAGAGCGGCGAGGCCGTGATGGCCGAGGCGCGGGACGGCGGGTGCCCGGGCCGGGAGAAGGACATCAAGTTCGTGCTGCCGAAGGAAGGCAGCGACCTCTGGGTGGACACCATGGTCATCCTGAGGAGTTCGAAGAACAAGGAGGCCGCGCACGCCTTCATCAACTTCGTCCTGGACCCGAAGATCCACGCCTGGGCTGCGCGGAGCACCTCCTACAAGGTTCCGAACAAGGCCGCGATGGACGCCCTGTCCCCGGAGGTCAAGCGCGGCGACGCGTCGCTGCAGATGTCCCCGTCGCAGCTGCTCGCCGGTGAGTCCCTCACCGATCTCGGCGAGGACACGGTCAGGTACACCCGCCTGGTGACCGAGGTCAAGGCGGGCAAGTGACGGATGCCGCCGCCCCCGGCGCGACCGCGCGGACGCGGTCGCGCCGGTCGCGTGTGCAGGGACGCCCGGCCCGCCGGGTGGCCCGGGACGGAGCGCTGATTTCTCAATGAGACGTCTTGAGCGGATTGTTCGTGACGGTCCTGGCGTAACCCAGAATCAGTTCCACCGCCTCATCCGGGCCGATCACCGGGTGGCGGGCCGTTATGCGGTAGCCGTACGCATCCTCGAGCGAGACCAGATTGCGCGCGATGACGACGGGGTCGTCGGACAGGGTGAAGGTCCCCAGGGCGGATCCGGTCTCCAGGATGCTCTGGTACATCGAGACCTGACGGTCGTAGAGCGTGGTGAGCAGCAGGGCGTACATCCTGTTGCGGGGGGCGGCTCCGCCGAGCTCGTTGAGCAGCCGTACGTCCGGGTCGTCCGGTCCGTGAGGCAGTCCGGAGCGGACGGTCACGACGAGTTTCTCGGCGGGGTCGCGCATGCCGCTGATCCGCTTGAGACGCTGCTCGTAGAAGCGCTCCAGCCCGGCGTGGTGGGCGTCGATCAGCAGTTCGTCCAACTGCGGGTAGTGGTAGAGCACGGCGCCGGAGGTCAGACCGGCCTCCTCGGCGACATGGGTCAGATGCACCCCCTCCGTGCCGTGCCGGATGATCGCCCGGTGCGCGGCCGCGATGAGATCGAGACGCCGATCCGCCCGCCTCTTGCGCGTCATAATCCCCCAATCGTTCAAGACCCGCCTCTGTACCGGGGTCCATAGTGGCTGCTTTCTGGTGTTTTAGCTAGAGAGAGAATTGAATCATTCTTCAAGCCGTATAACTTCTAGTCACGTGGAGGTGTGATGTCTCTCGCGATCTCGTTCACGTCGGAAAGCGCCTGCGCGCCGGCGAAGAACCACGTCGGCGTCGGCGGCATTCTTCACGGGCGCGGAGGCGTTTTCGCAGCTGAAGCCTTCCGGAGGAGAAAAACGGCGGACCTCGGATTCGAGCGGGAGCGGGCAGGCCTCGCATCACCGCCGGAAGAGGAACCGGAAGAGGAAGAGGACGCGGGGCGGTTCCGGAAGGACGACGTCCGGGGCGCCGTGCCGGAATATCGCACGTCGGCCCGGGGGCGGCGGGAGACGATGGCCGCGGTGATCCGGGACACGCCCATCGATGGCGTGTTGGGCACGACTCCGTATCGATTCGTCGTCTTCACGGAGACGCCGCACGAGGGGATCGAGCCCACCGGCACCGTGCGGGAAGCCGTCCCGCCCCCGCGAACCAAGATCATCGCCATGGTTGGCCTGGTCACGGCACATGGTGGCGACAACGCGGCCACCGGGGGGTCGCGCCGCGGCGGGCAGGTGATCGCATTTCCCCTCACAAGGGACCAATACGACAATGCGCAACGAGTCGGCGAGCTCGGCTACGGTGTGCGCCTGGCCACCCACACGTTCACCGACGAGGAGCTGGCCGGCGCGCTGGACAGGCTGCTTGGCGACACCGGGCTCCGTGAGCGCCTGGCCGTCGCGCGCGAGAGGATCCGCCGCCGTGACGGCCTGCGAGGGCCCGTCGGCCTGATCGAGAGAGTCGGCTCCTGAGGGCCCCGGCATGACCACGATGAGAGAAGTTCCATGGGCGAGTTGACCAACCCGGCGGGCGGGGGAGTCCGGTCCGAGGTGCCTGACGCCCCGGTGGGTGAGGTCGCGGCCGGCCGTCCGCGCTCTTTCGTCCGTGCCGCCCGAAACGGCGAGATTGTTCGGGGAGAGCCTTTCGGGCCGGTGCTTCTGGCTCTACCGTTCAACGATGAGGGCGAGGCGGTACGGCCGACAGGCGACACGCCGTACGGACCGGCCTCCTCGGTACGGCCCGCGGGTGTGGCGCGGGCGCTGTGCGTCTCCGGCCGGCTCGATGTGGGCGTGACCTGGATGAACGACCACCCGCCGAGCGCGTCCGAGGCTCCGTGCGGCGGGGTCGAGGACGGTGGCCTCGGTGAGGACGTGAGTCAGGGGGTGGCCCGGGGGCGCCCGGTCATCCACCACTTAATGATCAAACACCAGATCCCGGAGGCGAAAGAATCTTTCAGGCCTTCTTGAGGTTTGGTGTCGAATGTCCCTTTTGGGGGGATTTGTCGGCACCTACTCCATTCGAAGTGACATAAAGGATGTGCTCAAATTGCTACCGCCGTATCCAAAACCGGCGAGGGGTTACGTAGGCCAGTGATGACAAAAGACCGCCGCAGCCACCGTGTGTCAGCGGTGGGCAGCCGCCTCCTGCCCTCGAACTGGCGTGTGCGCCCCCGTCTGGTCGCGCTGATCCTGCTCCCCACGGCCGCGGCGGTGGTGCTGAGTGGACTCCAGCTCAACAGCTCGCTGACAAACGCCACGGAGTACCGTAAGACAACCGAGGTCGCCTCGCTCATCGAGCAGCTCACGGATCTCTCCTACGAGATGTCCAACGAGCGTGACCTCACCGCGTGGTATATCGCCGACAGGCGCCGGTCCTCGCGGCTCGCCATGGTCAAGGACCTCCAGGGCCGGGTCGACCTGACCCGCACGAAGGTGCTCACCGCGATCGACGCCCTGGGCGACGACCAGGATCCCCGCGTTCTCGCCGAGGTGACGCAGGTGCGCAACTGGCTGAACGGTCTGTTCAGCCTCCGCAAGTCCCTCACCGGAGGCGACGTTCTCCCGCGTGCGGCCCTGACCATGTACTCGCGGATGATCGCCGACTTCATGACCCTGCACGACGACCTCGGTCGAAGTGCCCGCGACGAACGCCTGGTCGGTGACGCCCTCGCGCTCGGCGCGCTCACCCAGGCCAGGGAGCAGTTCGCCAAGCAGCGAGGCATCCTGCTCGTCGCCCGGATCGAGGGAAAGCTCGACTTCGACGACCCCGCCGACTTCCTGGGCGCCTACAAGAGCCAGATCAGCCAGCAGGCGTCCTTCCAGGCGGCCGCTTCGCCCGCCGACGTCAAGCGGCTGAACGACGTGCTCACCGACCCCCAGATCGCCAAGGCCGAGGCCATGCGAGCCCTGGTCATCTCGCGGATGCGCGAGAACATGGGCCTGCCCAGGGAAATGGGGATGAACGCCTGGTACGAGGCCGCCTCGGCCGTCGTCGACGGTATGAACGCGGTCGAGCGAAGCCTGGCCGCCTCGGTCGTCTCCCGGAGCCAGGAGCTGCAGGATGCCGAAGAGCGCAGCGCCATCATCACCGGTTCCACGATCCTCGCCCTGTTGATCATGATCCTGCTGGTCACCGCCTGGGTGGCCGGTACGCTGGTCCGTCCGCTGCGCAGCCTGCGGAGCGAGGCGCTGGAGGTCGCGAGCACCCGGCTGCCCGAGACCGTCCAGGCGCTGCGGGAGTCCGGTGAGGCCAATCCGAACGTCGAGGTGGCCCCCATCCAGGTGGCGGCCCGCGACGAGATCGGTGAAGTCGCCCGGGCCTTCGACGAGGTCCACCGCGAGGCCATCCGGCTGGCCGGTGACGAGGCGCGACTGCGGAACAACGTCAACGCGATGTTCATCAACCTCTCCCGGCGCACCCAGTCGCTGGTGGAACGCCAGATCGACCTCATCGACGACCTGGAGCAGGGCGAGCAGGACGACTCCCGGCTGGCCAGCCTCTTCAAGCTGGACCACCTGGCCACCCGCATGCGCCGCAACTCCGAGAACCTGCTGGTCCTCGCGGGCCAGGAGCAGAGCCGCCGGTGGAGTGAGCCGGTCCCGCTGAGCGACGTCGTCCGAGCCTCGCTGTCCGAGGTCGAGAACTACGAGCGAGTCAGCCTGCGGGTCGAGTCGGGAACCCTGATCGTCGGCTCGGCCGTCAACGACATCGTCCACCTGGTCGCGGAGCTCGTCGAGAACGCCATCTTCTTCTCACCGCAGGACACCAAGATCGTGGTGAGCAGCAACGCCAACGAGACGGGCGCCATCATCCTGGCGGTCACCGACGCGGGCATCGGCATGAGCGACGAGGAACTGGTCGACGTCAACCGCAGGCTGGCCGAGCCTCCCGCGGTCGACCTGTCGGTCTCCCGCCGGATGGGCCTGTTCGTGGTCGGCCGGCTGGCCATGCGCCACGGCATCAAGGTCCAGCTCCGCCGCCCGGAGACCGGCGGCCTGAGCGCCGTCGTGCTGCTGCCCGTGCAGGTGGTCGCCCAGTCTCCGCTGATGCCGCAGATGGCCATGGCGGGTCAGGGCGCCGCCGTCGTGCCCGATCACGACCCGTTCGCCACCGGGCCCAACCCGAACCCGTTCGGGACCGCCCCCTCACGCATGACCCCCGGCCGGGCCCCCTCGGTTCCGGAACCCCCGATCCCGCAGCCTCCGGCTCCGACCCCCTCGGTGGCCGACCTCTGGTCGTCCCCGGTGGTCTCCGCCTCCGCGGTCGAGGACCTGTGGTCGTCTCCTCTCACGCCGTCTCCGTCGGCCTTTCCCCCGGCGCACCCCTCCTTCCCGGTCGGCGACCCGTCGTTCCCCACGGCGCAGCCGCACTTCCCGGCGGAGCAGTCCTTCCTGGCCGAGCCGTCGTTCCCGGCGGCGCAGCCGTCCTTCCCCGCCGACCCGCTGTCGTTCCCGGCGGCCGACCGGTCCTTCCCCGCGGCGCAGCCGTCGTTCCCGGCGGGGCCGCCGCGGTCCGCCGCGCAGCCGCCGGCCCCGCCCGCCTGGCCGGAGATGCCGCCGGTCGATCCGTGGACGCCGCCGCGCCGGGAGGTTCCCGACCACACCCAGGCCCTGCCCGCCGTCGAGGTCTCGCCGACGGAACCGGAGCCCGAGGAGTTCCTGCCGATCTTCGCGGCGGTAGGATCCGACTGGTTCCGCAGTTCCTCCGCCGGACCCGAGGCCGAGGCCGAGATCGAGGCCCAGGTCGAGGTCGAGGTCGAGCCGGAGGAGGAGACGGAGGAGCCCGAGATCGGGTTCGGCATGCTGGAGCAGCCGCTCCAGCAGGACCAGCCGGTGCTGCCCGTCCGGCGGCCGGGACGGCAGGGGCCGCCTCCATTCGAGAGGCAGGGGCCGCCTCCGCTCGAGAGGCAGGGGCCGCCTTCGCTCGAGAGGCAGCCCTGGAGCAGCCCGTCCGACCAGGGCTGGGCCGCCGCCGAGGTGGCCAAGAAGCCGGTGGAAGGCGGCGTGACCGGAGCGGGCCTGCCCAAGCGGGTGCCCAAGGCCAACCTGGTTCCCGGAACCGCCGCCCCGGCACCGGCCACTCCGCCCGCCCCGCTGCCCCCGATCTCGGCGGAGCGGATGCGCAGTCGTCTGTCCAGTTTCCAGCAAGGCATTCGGCAGGGCCGCGCTGAGATGAACGAGCGGTTGAACGCCGCTGAGGGAGAAGAGCAGTGAACCAC
This sequence comes from Streptosporangium sp. NPDC051022, assembly GCF_040683035.1. NCBI lineage: Bacteria > Bacillati > Actinomycetota > Actinomycetes > Streptosporangiales > Streptosporangiaceae > Streptosporangium > Streptosporangium sp. NPDC051022. Next base: position 504,971 of record NZ_JBFBCF010000002.1, read on the forward strand.
CAACTCAGTCAGGCCGCTCGCGGCTTCAATTGGCTGATCACCGAGTTCGTCAAGGAGATGCCCGGTGTGGCCCACGCGGTGATCGTCTCCGCGGACGGTCTTCCGCTGGCCTACTCGCAGGGCTTCCCGAAGGACCGCGCCGACCAGCTCGCCGCGATCACCGCCGGTCTGATCAGCCTTACGCAAGGGGCCTCCCGCGTCTTCGAGGGAGGCCCGGTGTCCCAGACCGTGATCGAGATGCAGCGGGGCCTCCTGCTGACGATGTCGATCAGCGACGGTTCCGCGCTGGCCGTACTGGCCTCCCCGGACTGTGACATGGGCCTGGTGGCCTACCAGATGACGATGCTGGCTGAGCGTGCGGGGCAGGCGCTTACGCCTGCTCTCCGGGCTGAGTTGCAGTCGGCCCAGCGATAGGGAGGTGGTATGGACGCACCAGGTTGGCGTGTACCGGGGGAGGAGCCCCCTAGCACGCCTCATCAGGCCAAGAGTGGACGTAATCGTCTGATTCGTCCGTACGCTGTGACGGGGGGAAGGACAGCTCCTCGCATACAGCTCGCGCTCGAGGCGCTGGTCTCCTCGGCGACGTTCGTAAGCGTGGACACCTCCACGCTCTCCACGGAGTACCAGGCGATCATCTCGTTGTCCCAGCAGGTGCGCTCGGTGGCGGAGCTTTCGGCTCTGCTGCGCATGCCACTGGGCGTGACCCGGGTCCTGATCGCCGACATGGCTGCCGAGGGCCTGGTGCAGATCCACCAGCCGTCGCTGGATGCCGGAAAGCCGGATCTCAACTTGCTTGAAAGGGTGCTCAGTGGGCTTCGCAGGCTCTGACGCCGGAATGACGTCGACGAAGATCGTTGTAGCCGGGGGATTCGGTGTCGGCAAGACGACCTTCGTCGGCGCGGTCTCCGAGATCATGCCGCTGACCACGGAAGCGGTGATGACGGAGGCCAGCGCGGATGTGGACGACCTCTCGCACATCCCGAGCAAGCGGACCACCACGGTGGCCATGGACTTCGGGCGTGTCTCGCTGGACCGGGATCTGATCCTGTACCTGTTCGGTACGCCGGGTCAGCACCGGTTCTGGTTCATGTGGGACGACCTCGTGAAAGGCGCGATCGGTGCGATCGTGCTGGTCGACACCCGGCGGCTGGCCGACAGCTTCCCGGCGATCGACTACTTCGAGGAGGCCGGGCTGCCCTTCGTCGTCGCCCTGAACGGCTTCGGCGGGACGCATCTCCACGGCGAGGAGGAAGTGCGGGAGGCTCTGACGATCTCTCCGCACATTCCCGTCGTCCGGACCGACGCCCGTTCGCGTGACGCCGTGAAGTCGACCCTCATCACCCTGGTCGAGCACGTTCTCACGCTTCGCGTCTGATCTCTTGTGTCCGGCGCGGGGCTCACCCGGACGATGAGCCCCGCGCCGGGCCGGCTCCACCGGCGAGCCGGCCGGGTCCCCGGTCCTACTTCTCCGGCCTGACCCGGATGTCACGCTCGTGCATCAGCTTGATCCGCCGGTCGACGACCTCGGTCCGGAACTCCGCGCGCCCGTAGGGCCCGCGGTCGAGACACAGGTCCTCGGGGTGGATCGGCCTGTCGTGGACGGGCCGGTACCGCTCCGTCTTGAAATCCCTGATCCGGTCGTTCCGCCGCGCGTTGACGCGGAAGCGGCGCGGCGCTTCGATGCCGATCGTGCCGGACCCCCGGGAGAAGGCACCGCCTTGGTCGCGGCACCCGACGATCCGCCCCCTGTGATCCACGACCGTCGGGTGACCGCCGAAGGTGCCGATCCGACGTCCTCGTGGCCGACGTCGAGGACCTCCTCGAATCCCCGCGGCGCTCCCTCGGGAGGCGCGATCAGGTCGATCACTTCTGTTCCGGCAGGATGAGGGAGGTGACGTCGAACGGCTTCTGCAGGTAGCCGTACTCGAGCATGAGGTCCGAGACCCGCTGCAGCCGCGCGGCGTTCGTCGTGAGGGGGAGACCGGGGAGCTGGATGATCTCCGCGGTCTGCTTGTTGATCTTGGTGTACTGGGGGATGACCTCGGCGAACGCCTTGCGGTCGTTCGCGGCGATGGTCTTGGCCTTCAGCAGGGCGCGCTGGAAGGCCGCGACCGTGCGCGGGTTCTTGTTCGCGAAGTCGGCGGTGACGAAGTAGCCGGCGATCGGGAGGCTGTCGGTCGGCCCGGTCATGGGGTCGACGAGCTTCACCGCGCCGTCCGTGGCCGAGGCGCTCACGAACGGTTCGGGCATGAAGCCGGCGGCGACCTGCCCGGTCTTGACGGCCTGCCACATGTTGGGGAACGGGAACTCGGCGAAGTTAATCTTGTCGCGGTCGACCTCCAGGCCGTGTACCTTCAGGGTCACGCTGGTGGTGAGCATCGCGATGTTCCGCTTTGTGTTGATCCCGATCGTCTTGCCCTTGAGGTCCTCGATTTTGGTGATGCCCGAGTTGGGCGCGACCATGAGGGCGTAGCCGCCGGGCGTCGCCGTGGTGGCCTCCGAGATCACCTTCAGGTCGGCGGTCTTCTGGGAGACGGCGGTGAAGGCCGAGACGTAGTTGCTGTGCAGGATGTCGATGCCGCCGCTTATCAGCGTGGTGAGCGAGGACCCGCCTCCCTCGATGATGGTGTACTTGACCTTGAGGCCCTCCGCGGCGAAGAGACCGCGGTTGATGGCTATCTGGATCGGCGCCACCTCGGGTACGGGCAGCACGCCGATGGTGATTTCGGGCTTCTCCAGGCCGTTCGCGGCGGCCGTGGTTTCACTCTTTCCGGTACTGCACGCGGTGGCGAGGAGCGAGAACGCGGCGATGGCGACGCAGACTCGCGCCAATGGACGGAACCTCATATGTGGCTCCTCGAAGAGGTGGGGGATTTCGACATGACTTGCACGTCCCGGAAACGGGGGGAAGAGATCAAGGAGCGATCGTAGATGCTCTCAAATCCAGCAGCAACCCTTAATGTCGGGTTTAGCGGCAGTCCATAATTAATGTCCCTGTATGGTGCCTTTTGATAGCTTCACGATAGTTTTATCGGATTAGCAGTGTCCCTACTTGACGGAATTGAGAGGAGTGTGGGAGGGGAGTGCCGGTTTCCGGCTCTCCGGATTCGGTGTGCCGATGGGGTGTGGTCCCGCATTCCGTCGTTTCGGGTCACCGAAATGAGATGTGATGGCCTCATCGCCGTACCCCGCTTTTCATTTGGGGACATACGACGCATGTGGAACGTTCTGGGGTGTGGCCGGGGTCACAGTTGTTTTATCCGGAGTCTCGAAAAGCTTTTGCGGATGGCTTCAAAAATGTGGTCCCGGATCGTCGAGGGGAGAACGTGACCGCATGTCAGCGGCCGGACGGCGTGCCGTACCGGTCTGAAGGGGAGTTCAACGCGGCACTCGGCGCGGGGGCGGGAGAGGTGTGCGGCGCGGTGGCTCGGGCGGTGGCTCGGGCGGTGGCGGGGCGCTGCCGGGACGTCGGCGGGGCCGGGACGGTGGCCGGGCGGGATTCTCACGCCCGGCGGCGTCTGGGGCTCGGAGCGGCCGGAGATGTCAGCGGATAGGGGAGGACACCGGCGGGGATGCCGGAAGGGGACCGGCCGATGTCAGGAGGGGGAGCCCTGCGGGGTCCGCATGCCGCGCACCAGGCGGCCGACCTCGGCGCGCATGCGCACGAACTCCGGGTGCTCACGCGTGCTGATCTGGTCGCGAGGCCCGGGAAGGTCGACGCGCAGGTCGCCGACGATCCCCGCGGGCGCCTTCGACAGCACCACGACGCGATCACCGACGTACACGCTCTCGTCGATGTCGTGGGTGATGAGCAGGATCGTCATGGTGTGCAGGCTCCGGACCCGCAGGGTCAGGTCCTCCAGGTCCTCGCGGGTCTGGGCGTCGACGGAGCCGAAGGGCTCGTCCATGAGCAGCAGGGAGGGGCGGTAGGCCAGGGCGCGTGCGATGGAGACGCGCTGCTGCATGCCGCCGGACAGCTCCCAGGGATACTTGCCCGCGGCGCCGGCCAGGCCGACCAGCTCCAGCGCCTCCAGGGCGGCGTGCGTGCGCTGCCTCTTCCCCTGTCCTTTGCGGCGCAGCGGCAGCGAGACGTTGTCGGCCACCGACATCCAGGGGAACAGCGAGCGGCTGTAGTCCTGGAAGACCACGGCCAGGTCGTCCGGGGTCCGGCTCACCGGCGTGCCGTTGAGCACGACCCGGCCGCCGCTCGGGCGCAGCAGCCCGGCGATGGAGCGCAGCAGGGTGGACTTGCCGCATCCGGAGGGGCCGACGATGCACACCAGCTCGCCCTCGGCCACGCTCAGGTCGATGCCGCCCAGCGCGTTGTGGGCGGACGCCCCGCGGCCGTAGGTGTGGGTCAGGTTCGAGATCTCGAGCACAGCGGGTCCTCAGGTTGTCTGCTTGGCGGCGCGGTGCCAGGACAGGACACGCCGCTCGATCGCGAAGAAGGCCAGGTTCAACAGGTAGCCGAGGAGGCCCAGCACCACGATGGCGCTCCAGATGCCGGGCGGGTCGAAGGCCCGCTCGGCGGCGCGGAGCTGGAAGCCGATCCCGTCCGTGCTGCCGACCAGCTCGGAGACGACCATGAGGATCAGCGCCAGGGACAGGCTGAGCCGCAGGCCCGCGAAGATCTTCGGCAGCGCGGAGGGCAGGACGACCCGCCACAGTCGCTGCCCCCACGAGAACCCGAAGACCCTGGCGGTCTCCATGTGCTGGCGGTCGACGTAGCGGGCGCCGTCGACGGTGTTGAGCAGCACCGGCCAGATGACGCCGAACACGATCGTGGTCAGCTGTATCTGCGTGCCGATGTTCATCAGCGGCAGCAGGAGCGGCAGGAGCATCGGCGGCGGGATCGCCCGGCAGAAGTGGACCAGCGGGTCGACGAAGCGCGCCAGCGGCGCCGAACGGCCGATCATGATGCCCAGCACGATCCCCGCGATTCCGGCCACGGCCCAGCCGGCGAACAGACGTGCCAGGCTGGGTGGGAAGTTCTCCACCGCGAGGTCGCTCAGCCACAGCCGGTTCGCGGGGCCGGTGAGCCACATCTCCCGCATCTTGACCACGATCGTGGTCGGCGGCGGGAAGTAGGGGTTGTCCGCAGCCCGGGTGCCGGCCTCCCACAGGACCAGGACCACGGGCAGCAGCCAGAGCCGCAGGACGGCGCGCAGGACGGTGCGCAGGACAGCGCGCGGGGCGGTGTTCACGGCGGTGTTCATGGCGGTGTTCATGACGGTGCCCATGGCGGTGCTCGGAACGGTGCTCGGAACGGTGCTCGGGGTGGTGCTCGGGGTGGTGTGTTTCACCTGCTCGCTCACCCGGTCACCCCCGCGCGGGCGGTGTGCCAGCGGAACAGGCGCCGCTCGGCCCCGACGAACAGGCTGTTGGTCGCGACGCCGAGGATCCCGGCCCACATCGTCGCGGCGATGATGAACTCCAGGCCGTCGGGGCTGCTCCCGGCCATGATGACGTAGGCGCCGATCCCGGCTGATCCGCCGGCGAGCAGTTCGGCGCTGATCGCCAGGATGAGGGCGACGCCGGCCGCCAGCCGTACTCCGGTGGCGATGAAGGGGGCGGTGCTGGGCAGGGAGACCCGCCACAGTACGGCCAGCGGCCCGAAGCCGAAGCTCCGCAGCGTCTCCTTGGCCACCGGGTCGACCTCCTGCAGGCCGTACATGGTGTTGATCAGGACGGGCCAGCAGGAGGCGTAGAAGATCACTGCGATCTTGAGGTCCAGCCTGTCGGGGAAGATCAGGATCGCCAGCGGGACGAGGGCGACCGAGGGGATGGGGCGGAGGAACTCGATCAGCGGCCGCACCGCCCTCTCCACCCCGGGAAGGCTGCCGAGCAGCAGCCCGAGCGGGACGGTGACGGTCACCGTGAGCAGCAGGCCGAGCCCCCACGCGGTCATGGTGGCCGCCACGTTGGTGAGGAACTCCCCGTCGACGGCGAGCTCGGCGACCCGGGTCAGGATCGTCGAGGTCAGCGGGAGGACACCCGGGTCGACGAACCCCGTACGGCCGGCCAGTTCCATGACGGTGAGCAGCCCGGCGATCCCGAGAGCGCCGCAGAGCACCCTGGTGCCGATCCCGGCTCGCCCGGTCATCCGACTGGCCCGGAACGGATCGCCAGGTTCGTGGATCCCAACCTCATGAGGTCTCCTTAGAAGGATGTGACCGTCCGGCCGGATCTCCCGCGAAGTCGTCCGATGACGTGGAGACGGTTCCTCGGGAACGCGAGGTGAGGGGCTCCCGACCGGGAAGCAGCGTAGCGGAGGGATCAGCTTAATCATAAGTATTGGCCAATAGGGTCAAATCGGACAAATAAGGACTTATGTTCTTCGATTTCGTGGATTAGGGTCTTGCCAATCTCTCCGTCTCAGGCTTGTCTGGTGAAGGTGTGGTGACATGAAGGGAAAGCCGCGTCATCACGCCGGATATGGCCCTATAAATCTGCTCGGTGGGTCCCGTGGGGGCTGTCCGATTGCGGGCATCTAGTCCTGATTACCCATAAGTTGCGACTTATGGGCTATTGGCCGAACTCTTCTGGCTATGCTCCAATAACCCTCGCCCCAAGGATGCATCCGCGTCACGTGAAGATCAGATGCATGACAGGATCCCCTCCAATCAGACAATCCGAGGAGAGGTAGCGGAGGCCAGTGAGGACAGCGTCAATCCCCAGTGAACCCGAATCCGGGCTGGTGGCTGCCCAGGTCTTCGGCGACTCGGAGACGCCGGAAAGCGGCCGGAGCAAGGCCGTCAAGCAGGAAAGATCCACAAAGAACGGCAGCAGGTTCGCGTTCAGAAACTGGCGTGTGCGATCGCGGCTGGTCGTGCTCATCCTCGTCCCCACCATCGCGGCGATCGTCCTCGGTGGGTTACGCGTGGCCGCCTCCGTCGCCAGCGCCGCCGAGTACGAACAGGTGCGCCTGACCGCGGAACTGTCGTCCAGCGTGAGCGGGCTGGTGCACGGCCTGCAGCTGGAGCGCGACCTCGCCGCCAGGTTCGTGGCCCTGGGCCGCCCCCGCGGCGCCCGCGCCAAGCTGGACGAGCAGCACGGCGTGGTCGACAGGATCGTCATGGACGTGCGCGAGCGGCTCCGCGGCGCCCAGAGCGGAGTCGTCGCCACCCGTCAGCGCGATGAGCTCACGCAGATGAGCGCCCGCCTCGACGAGCTCGACGGTATGCGCAAGGCCGTCGTGAACAGCGCGCTGCCCGCCCAGCCCGTCATCCAGACGTACTCGCAGACCATCGCCGATCTTCTGGCGCTCCACGAGAACATCGTCCAGGTCGACGCCGACCAGAGCCTCACCAGTGGCGCGGCCGCCTTCGCCGCCCTGACCAGAGCCAAGGAACAGGCGTCCAGGGAGCGGGCCGGACTCGCCGTCGCGCTGGCCGGCGGCCGGTTCAGCGACGAGGGACTCAACGCCTTCACCGTCGCCCGCGCGCAGCGCGACAGCGAGCTTGCCACCTTCAGAAAAGAGGCCTCGCTCGACCAGCGCCAGTTCTACGACGACACCGTCAGCGGCCAGAAGGTCGACCGCGCGGAGTTCATCCGCCTCAGAGCGCTGTTCCTGGCCTCGACCGACGCCCCGCTCGTCGGCGTCGTCGCCACGAACCCCGGCGTGGGCGAGCAGGGCCAGTGGTTCGACGCCTCAAGCGTGATCATCGACAAGATGCGCGCGGTGGAGAAGGCGATCTCCGACGAGGTCATCACGGAGAGCCGTACGCTCCAGGAGTCCGAGCAGCGCGGCGCGCTGGTCGCCGGCGTGGCGAGCGGGCTGCTGCTCCTCCTGGTGCTCGTCATCACCACGATCATGGCGCGCTCGCTGGTCAAGCCGCTGCGCAGGCTCCGCACCGAGGCGCTGTCCGTCGCCGGGCAGCGGCTGCCCGAGACCGTCCAGGCCCTGCGGGAGAGCGGGGACGCCGACGCGGTCAAGGTCCTGCCGATCGGCGTCGACTCCGACGACGAGATCGGAGAGGTCGCGCGAGCCTTCGACGAGGTCCACCGCGAAGCCGTACGGCTGGCCGGCCAGGAGGCCACGCTGCGGAGCAACGTCAACGCGATGTTCGTCAACCTCTCCCGGCGGAGCCAGACCCTGGTCGAACGCCAGCTGTCCCTGATCGAGAGCCTGGAGCACGGCGAGCAGGACGAGAACCGTCTCGGAAACCTGTTCCGGCTCGACCACCTCGCCACCCGCATGCGGCGCAACAGCGAGAACCTCCTGGTCCTGGCGGGGCAGGAGCCCGCGCGCAGGTGGAGCCAGCCGATCCCGCTCATCGACGTGGTCCGCGCCTCGCTGTCCGAGGTCGAGAACTACGAGCGGGTCGTCCTGCAGCTGTCCGCGGGCGTGTCCGTGGTCGGCACCTCCGTCAACGACGTCGTGCACCTCATCGCCGAGCTGGTGGAGAACGCGACCTCCTTCTCTCCCAAGGAGACGAAGGTCGTCGTGTCCAGCAACCGCATCGACGGCGGCGGCGTGATGGTCGCGGTCACCGACGTCGGCATCGGCATGACCGCCGACGAACTCGCGCAGGCGAACTGGCGGCTGGCCCACCCGCCGGTGGTCGACGTGTCGGTCTCCCGCCGGATGGGCCTGTTCGTGGTCGGCCGGCTGGCCCTGCGGCACGGCATCCGCGTACAGCTCAGGCAACAGGACGCCGGCGGCCTGACCGCCATGGTGCTGCTGCCCGAGGAACTGCTCTCCGGAGGAGTCGGCTCCCGTCAGGCGCCGGCCACCCAGGGCGGCGGCGACTGGGCCGCGACCATGGGCCCCGCGGAGCGGGCGGTGATGGACCGGTCGCCCATGCTGGCCAGCCCGGCCGGGCTCGACCCGGCGCAGGCCGCGTTCACCTCCTTCGAGACGGCCCAGCAGGCCTTCAACACCTTCGACGTGCGCCGGCAGCTCGCCTCCTTCGAGACGCAGCGGCCCCCCGTCACGAACGACCCCCTCACCCCCTCGCCGTTCGACTCCTCCTGGGTCGGCCACATCCCGCAGCAGGGCAACGGCCCGAGCTGGTCGAGCCCCACGGCGGACACGGGCGTGTGGCCCGGCCTGCCGGTACAGGGAGGCGACGCGGGAAGCTGGCAGCACACCTCCCAGGCGGGCACGAGCGTGTGGCCCGACCAGGCGGGCACGAGTGTGTGGCCGGACGCGCCCGTACGCGGCGGCGACTCCGGGATCTGGACGAGCATGCCCGCCCGCGACGGCGACTCGGGGATCTGGCCGGGCCCGGGAGGGCCGGGCCCGCTCGACAGCCGCCCGTTCGGCGGCCGCGGGTTCGACGCCGCGGACAACACGGGCCCGCTGCCCGTGATCTCCGACCCCTCGGTCATGGAGGAGGCAAAGGAGGAGTTCCTGCCGATCTTCGCCGCGGTCGAGTCCGACTGGTTCAAGAAGGTCGAGCCCGCCGCCCCGGCCGAGGCTCCGGCCCAGAAGCCCGAGGACGTGCCCGCGTCCCCGGCGCCCGACGCCTGGTCCTCACCCGCGGACGCGGGATGGCAGGCGGCGAAGGCGGTCAGCGAGCCCGCCCTCGGCGGGATGACCGGCTCGGGGCTGCCCAAGCGGGTGCCCAGGGCGAACCTGGTGCCCGGTACGGCCGCGCCCGACCAGGCCGCGGCCTCCCCTCTCCCCTCGCTCCGGCCGACCGTCTCCCCGGAAGCGGTGCGCAGCCGCCTGACGAGCTTCCAGAAGGGAGTACGGCAGGGCCGTGCGGTGGCGAGGGGCGAAGCGGGTGACGGGCAGCCGTATCCCGACTTCAGTCGGGACGTTGAAGGAAACAAGGAGGACCGGTGAGCGATCTCATCATGGTCGCCAAGGAGGATGACACGTGCGCGAGATGAGCCAGGCCGCTCGGGGGGTCAACTGGCTGATAACCGACTTTGTGAACAACGTCCCAGGCGTGGCTCACACGGTCGTGGTGTCGGCTGACGGTCTGCCGTTGGCGTATTCCGATGGATTCCCCCGGGACAGGGCGGACCAGCTGGCGGCGGTCGCCGCCGGGCTGATCAGCCTCACCCAGGGTGCCTCCAGGGTCTTCGAGGGCGGTGCGGTCACCCAGACGGTGGTGGAGATGCAGCGAGGGCTGCTCCTCATCATGTCGATCAGTGACGGCTCCTGCCTGGCCGTGCTGGCCGCCGCCGACTGTGACATGGGCTTGGTGGCCTACCAGATGACCCTTCTTGTCGAACGAGCGGGCCAGGTGCTGACACCGGCCGTCCGCGCCGAACTCCAGGCCTCCCACCCCCGGTGATGGCGATGACCACCATAGGAGGACGCCGTGGCAGGCCGCGGCTGGACGGGTGAGGGCGACCCGCTAGGCGGGTCGCCCTACCAGTCGATGGAGGATCCCTACCGGCATCAGGGGGGACCTTCGCATTTCACGCAACCGGTGCCCGGGGAACAGAGCTCTCTGGTCCGGCCGTACGCCGTGACCGGAGGGCGGACCGCCCCCCGGACCCAGCTCGCCATGGAGGCCCTGGTCTCCTCGGCGACGTCCGTACATCACGATCTATCCACCCGCACGCCGGAGTATCAGGCCATCAGCGCCCTGTGCCGGCAAGTGCGTTCGGTCGCTGAGATCTCCGCGATGCTCCGCATCCCGCTCGGCGTTACCCGGATCCTGGTCGCGGACATGGCGGCCGAGGGTCTGGTCCAGCTGCATCAGCCGCAACTGGACGCGGGCAAGCCGGATCTCAACCTGCTGGAAAGGGTGCTCAGTGGACTTCGCAGGCTCTAGCCGCGGCGGCGGCCTGACATCGACGAAGATCGTCGTCGCCGGTGGGTTCGGTGTTGGTAAGACCACGTTCGTGGGGGCGGTCTCGGAGATTCTGCCGCTGACCACGGAGGCGGTGATGACCGACGCCAGCGCCGGCATCGACGACCTCGGCCTCACCCCGAACAAGACGACCACCACGGTCGCGATGGACTTCGGGCGTGTCTCGCTGGACCGGGACCTGATCCTGTACCTGTTCGGTACGCCGGGTCAGCACCGGTTCTGGTTCATGTGGGACGACCTGGTGCGCGGCGCGATCGGTGCGATCGTGCTGGTCGACACCCGGCGGCTGGCCGACAGCTTCCCGGCGATCGACTACTTCGAGGAGGCCAAGCTTCCCTTCGTGGTCGCGGTCAACGGTTGGGACGGGAGCTATCTGCACGGTGAGGAGGAGGTGCGGGAGGCGCTCACCCTGGCGCCGCACATCCCGATCTCACGCACCGACGCGCGCTCGCGCGACGCGGTGAAGGCGACGCTCATCACCCTGGTCGAGCACGCCCTCACCGTACGGATGGCCGTTCCGGGCTGGGGCCGTTGAGGGGTCGTCGAGGGGTCGTCGAGGGGTCACTGAGGGACCGCTGACATCTCACCCGCCTTCCCGCCGTCTCCCTGCCGCCTCCGGGGCCCGCCCCCGGCGCCGGTACGGCGAGGCATGGCTGCGCGGGTCCGGCCGGCACCGGCGAGGGGTGCCCGGCCAGACGGATCCTCCCGGCGGTGACGACGGCCGGCCGTTCCGGGCCGTGACCTGGTGAATTATCCTGGGCACGGCGCCGGTCCCCGCTCGCCGGGGCCCTTCGGCGTGGCCGGGATCGGCGGGCCTGCCGATCCCGGGCGAGGGCGAGATCCCCGGGACGGAGAGGCCGCCGGGGCGTAATTCGTCCCTCTCAGCGGATAGGCTGGGGGGTCGAGTCGCAGACCTGTAGCGCAGAGGCTGGCCAATCACGTGTTCGAGACGCTTTCCGACCGGCTGACATCGGTCTTCTCCTCCCTCCGTTCCAAGGGTCGGCTCTCCGAGGCCGACATCGACGCCACCTGCCGCGAGATCCGCATCGCGCTGCTCGAGGCCGACGTCGCGTTGCCGGTGGTCAGGACGTTCGTCGCCCAGGTCAAGGAGCGTGCCCGGGGGGCAGAGGTCTCCCAGGCGCTGAACCCGGCACAGCAGGTCGTCAAGATCGTCAATGACGAGCTGGTCGAGATCCTGGGCGGTGAGACCCGGCGGCTTCGCTACGCGAAGAACCCGCCGACCGTCATCATGCTCGCGGGTCTCCAGGGTGCGGGTAAGACCACCCTGGCAGGCAAGCTCGCCCGCTGGCTGCGTGAGCAGAACCACACGCCGCTGCTGGTCGCCGCCGACCTCCAGCGCCCCAACGCGGTCCAGCAGCTGTCGGTCGTCGCCGAGCGCGCCGGCGTCGCCGTCTACGCTCCCGAGCCGGGCAACGGCGTCGGCGACCCGGTCGCCGTGGCCCGCCAGTCGGTCGAGCACGCCAGGCGCCAGCAGCACGACATCGTCATCATCGACACCGCGGGCCGCCTGGGCATCGACCAGGAGCTGATGAAGCAGGCCGCCGACATCCGCGACGCGGTCTCCCCGGACGAGGTCCTGTTCGTCGTCGACGCCATGATCGGCCAGGACGCCGTCTCCACCGCCCAGGCCTTCATGGACGGCGTCGGTTTCGACGGCGTCGTGCTCACCAAGCTCGACGGCGACGCCCGCGGCGGTGCGGCCCTGTCGGTCCGCCACATCACCGGCAAGCCGATCATGTTCGCCTCCACCGGTGAGAAGCTCGAGGACTTCGACGCCTTCCACCCGGACCGGATGGCCTCCCGCATCCTCGACATGGGTGACATCCTCACCCTGATCGAGCAGGCGCAGAAGACCTTCGACGAGCAGGAAGCCGCCAAGATGGCGGGCAAGCTCACCTCGGGTGAGGGCTTCACGCTCGAAGACTTCCTCGAGCAGATGATGATGGTCCGCAAGATGGGCCCCATCAAGAACCTGCTCGGCATGATGCCCGGCATGGGGCAGATGCGCGACCAGCTCAACCAGGTCGACGATCGCGACCTGGACCGCGTCGCGGCCATCATCCGCTCGATGACCCCCGGCGAGCGCCAGAACCCCAAGATGATCGACGGCTCCCGCCGCGCCCGCATCGCCAGGGGTTCCGGCGTGACGGTGACCGAGGTCAACAACCTCGTCGTCCGCTTCTTCGACGCGCAGAAGATGATGAAGCGCATGGCGGGCGGGATGGGCATCCCGGGCATGCCCGGCGGACGCAAGGCGGGCAAGGCCGCCCAGAAGAAGGCGGCCAAGGGGCGCCGGGTCAGCGGTGACCCGCGCAAGGCCGCGCTCGGCAAGGGCGCGTCCGGTGCGGCGCCCGCCCAGGACGGCGCGCCGGGCGGGGGAGGCCTCCTCGGCAAGCTGGGCGCCGGTCAGCTCCCGCCCGGCATGGAGCTGCCGCCGGGCTTCGACCCCTCGAAGTTCAAGCTTCCCGGACAGAAGTGACCGGTCTTCCGGGTCGTGGGTGAGCCGGTCTTACGGGGGCGGCGATGAGCGGCGGTTTCGACGGGTGGGCCCGGTGGATCTGGGTGGTCATCGTGGTGGGCTTCATCGTCGTGGCGACCCTGGAACTCCTGGGAGTGCGGCCCAGGTGACCTCCGGGCCGCGGGCCGCGCCGTGCACCGGACGCTCCGGGGCCGCGCTGTGAACCGGACGCTCCCGGGCCGAGGCGCGGATCGGATCCCGGCCCGGCCGGGACCCGTCCCGGGGCGCGGGCCGGATCAGCCCGGCGGGCAGCCGGCCGGTGCCGACAGCATCCGCAGCAGCGCCCCGAGCGGAGGCGGCACCCCGTCGGCGCCGTCGCCGCATCCGTCCGGGGCGGGGACGGAAACGCTCCGGATCCCCTGTTCCGCCTCTCCCGTCCGGCCGAACTCGCCGGCGACGGCGCCGGCCCTCAGGGTGAGCGCGGTGCCCAGCACGGCGAGGGATCCGGTCGCGGCCAGCAGCAGGGGTCTCAGGGTGGTTGCCACGGCGGCCAATTAGCGCAGTGACCGGAGCCGCCCGGCGTCTTGGACACACGTGGCTTACCGAGATTTGCCCTTCGCCTGCCGTACGGAATGGTGTCGGGTTGACCTGGCACCCCCGTACGTCTGGCACAATGACATGTTGGAACATCGTGACCACGCGGGTGCCCTCTCACCCCCGCATGCCGCGCCTGTCCCTTGAACGGTCCTCTCCTCGTAACCCCACTCGATGAGACGTCGTTCACCCACGCTCTAATGCAGGAGAGACCACACCAGTGGCAGTCAAGATCAAGCTCAAGCGGCTCGGCATGATCCGCAACCCGCAGTACCGCATCGTCATCGCCGACAGCCGCACCAAGCGTGACGGCCGGGCGATCGAGGAGATCGGCCTGTACCACCCGAAGGAGACCCCCTCGCGCATCGAGGTCGACTCCGAGCGGGCGGCTTACTGGCTGGGCGTCGGCGCGCAGCCGACCGAGCCCGTGCTGAAGCTCCTCAAGCTCACCGGTGACTGGCAGAAGTTCAAGGGCGAGGCTGCTCCGGCTCCGCTCAAGGTGGCCGAGCCCAAGGCCGACCGCCACGCCGCCTACGAGGCCGCGGCCAAGGAGACGCTGTCCCTGGACAACGCCACCACGCCGAGGAAGTCGGCCAAGAAGACGGTGAAGGCCGACGAGCCGGCCGCCGAGGCCGAGCCGGTTGCGGAGGAGAAGCCGGAAGGCGAGGCCTGAGGTGCTCGAGGAGGCCCTCGAGCACCTGGTGAAGGGCATCGTCGAACACCCTGACGAGGTCCAGGTTCACGCCCGCCGCATTCGCAGCGGACGTGTGCTTGAGGTTCGGGTTCACCCCGAGGACCTCGGTAAGGTCATCGGCCGTGGCGGCCGCACGGCCAAGGCGCTCCGCACCGTCGTGAACGCTCTGGGCGACGGCAAGTACGTCCGGGTCGACCTGCTCGACCTGAACGAGGCCCGCTAGCCGACACGAGATCCATCGAGTGAACGGGTCACCCACGCAGCGTGGGTGACCCGTTCGCTTTTCCGACACACGATCATCTTGGGAGGCGGGCGTGCAGCTTGTCGTAGGCCGGATCGGCCGTCCCCACGGGCTCCGCGGCGACGTGTCCGTCGAGGTGCGCACCGACGACCCCGACCGGCGTTTCGCCCCCGGGGCGGTCATCGCGACCGACCCCGCGTCCGCGGGCCCGCTCGTCGTCGAGTCCCGGCGCTGGCACTCGGGGATCCTGCTGGTCAGGTTCCAGGGGGTGGGCGACCGCGACCGCGCCGAGGACCTCAGAGGCACCATGCTCGTCATCGACTCGGCGGACATCCCCCCGTCGGAGGACCCCGACGAGTTCTACGATCACCAGCTCATCGGCCTGGCCGTCGTCACCCCCGGCGGAGAGCGGGTCGGCGAGGTGTCCGACGTGCTCCACCACGGCCAGGACCTGCTCGTCGTACGGCGCGGCCGGGACGAGGTCTACGTGCCGTTCGTCAAGGCGCTGGTCCCTGTGATCGACCTGGAGAAGGGTGTCCTCGTCGTGGACGGGCCCGCCGGCCTGCTCAACCCGGACGAGGCCGTCTGAACATGCGCGTCGACGTGATCTCGATCTTCCCCGAATACTTCGCCCCGCTCGACGTCTCCCTCATCGGCAAGGCCCGTGAGCGCGGCATCCTGGACGTCCATCTCCACCAGCTGCGCGACTGGGCCCACGACGTGCACCGCACCGTGGACGACACCCCCTACGGCGGCGGCCCCGGCATGGTCATGAAGCCCGATCCGTGGGGCGAGGCCATCGACGCGGTCCTGGCGGCCGACCAGGCCGCGCTGCCCAGGATCATCGTGCCGACCCCGAGCGGCGTGCCCTTCACCCAGCGGCTCGCGATGGAGTACGCCGCCGAGCCGTGGTTGCTGTTCACGCCCGCCCGCTACGAGGGCATCGACTCCCGGGTCATGGCGGAGTACGGCTCGCGGATGCGCGTGGACGAGGTCAGCATCGGCGACTACGTGCTGGCCGGGGGTGAGGTCGCGGTGCTGGTGATGATCGAGGCCGTCGGGCGGCTGCTGCCCGGGGTGCTCGGCAACGCCCGCTCCGCCGTGGACGACTCGTTCGCGCCGGGAGCGATGGAGAACCTCCTGGAAGGTCCCGTTTACACCAAACCTCCGGAGTGGCGGGGGCGCGGGGTCCCGGAGGTCCTGCTTTCCGGGCACCACGGCAGGATCGCCCGGTGGCGGCGGGACGAGGCGCTGCGCCGTACCGCGAAGAACCGGTTCGAGCTGCTGGCCGCGCTCGATCCGGAGAGCCTGGACAAGCACGACCGGCAGGTTCTGGCGGAGCTCGACATCCCCGCCCGGCCCGTCTCCGGGGGCGACTGACCGGGCGCGGCCGAGAGGACTGATCTTCCCGGCGGGAGCGGTGACCGGTACGTCCAAGGGGTGGGGCCGGGGCCGTCGAGGGGAGTCGCCTCGCGCGTCCTGACGCGCTGATTTCCGGTCGGTCGTGAAAATATGGCAGACTGAAGCGTTGCCGCTTACTGTCCACGGGTTGGCGCGCGCTGTCGGACGGACAGGTCCGACTCCAAGACACATTCGATCCAGCACGTGTGTCCATCGCGATGCCGCCCGGCGCGGCCGGATGGACCTCCACGCGCTCGCCTAAATGAGGTACCACTGCCATGCACACGCTGATCAGCGAGCTCGAGAAGTCCTCGCTCCGCACCGACATCCCGGCTTTCCGCCCCGGTGACACGCTTGAGGTTCACGTCCGGGTCATCGAAGGCAACCGGTCCCGTGTCCAGGTGTTCAAGGGCTTCGTCCTGCGCCGCCAGGGCAGTGGCGCCCGTGAGACCTTCACCGTTCGCAAGGTCAGCTACAGCGTCGGCGTCGAGCGCACCTTCCCGGTGCACAGCCCGGTCATCGAGAAGATCGTTCTGGTGACCCGTGGCGACGTCCGCCGCGCCAAGCTCTACTACATGCGTGAGCTGCGCGGCAAGGCCGCTCGCATCCGCGAGAAGCGCGAAGCCCGCTAAAGCGCGGAGCCCGCTAAGACGTCCGCGTCGTGCCGTTCTGGCCCGTCCACCCTTGCCGGTGGGGCGGGCCAGTCGCATGCAGGAGGGTTTGACCTCTTATGGCGGACCCATAGCTGTCAGGTAACCAGCAGGGAGCCCGGCCGGGACTCCGCATCATCTAGGCTCGTCAGCGATGATTAGCGAAGACCGGGAGTCCGGCGCCGCTCCGCGTCGACCTGCCGAAGACGAGGTGGGCGTGGTCGCCGAAGAAACCCAGAAGACAGCCAAGGACGGCAAGAAGGGCTCCTTCTGGAAGGAGCTCCCCGTCCTGATCGTCGTCGCGCTGGTCCTCGCGCTGATAATCAAGACCTTCGTGATCCAGGCGTTCTACATCCCGTCCGAGTCGATGGAGAACACCCTCCTGACCAACGACCGCGTCCTGGTGAACAAGCTCGTCTACCACGTCCGCGACATCGAGCGCGGTGACGTGGTGGTGTTCTCCGGCGTGGACTCCTGGGACGGCGAGGTGCGGCTCGAGGAGCCGTCGAACCCGGTTGCCGGGTTCTTCCGCTGGGTCGGCACCGCCTTCGGCGTGGTCCCCGGTGAGAAGGACTACATCAAGCGCGTCATCGGCGTGCCTGGCGACACCGTGAAGTGCTGTGACGCCAAGGGACGTGTCACGGTCAACGGGGTCCCCCTCGATGAGAAGAGCTACCTCCACCCCGGTGACGCGCCGTCCCAGAGGTTCTTCGAGGTCAAGGTCCCGCAGGACCGTCTGTGGGTGATGGGCGACCACCGCTTCGTCTCCCTCGACTCCCGCTCCCATCTGGGCGACCCCGGCGGCGGGACCATCCCGATCGACAAGGTGATCGGCCGGGCCTTCGTGATCGTGTGGCCGTTCTCCAGGGCGGCGATCATCCCCATTCCCCCAACCTTCAACCAGCCGGCTCTCAAGGCCGTGGCCGTCGCGACGGAGGCGGTTCCCTACGCCGCCGGTCTCGCGGGGGCCGTGCCGCTGATCCTGTGGCGGCGGCGTCGCCGGCTTTCGACTCGAGGCGGTAGCCGTACGTCATGACCGTGGAACCCGACAACAGGTCCGTTGCCCCCGACAGCGAGCCCGGCGGAGACAACGGCGGAGAGAAGCACACCGGAGGCCCCCGCGCCGAGAAGGGCGCGGCGGCCTCCGACGCGGACAGGCCCGGCACCGGAGCGTCCGGTGAGGACAGGGCCGGTGAGGACAGGTCCGGCACCGAGGTGATCGGTGTCGGCGGGCACGTGGAGGAACCCGGCAAGGACGGGAAAGGCGGCAAGGACGGGAAAGGCGGGAGGAAGGCGTCGTCCGGCAAGGGCGGCGCGCGCGAGTCCCTGCTTCTCGTCGCCGGCGGTGTGGTGGTGGCGCTGCTTTTGCAGGTGTTCGTCTTCCAGACCTTCCGCATCCCCTCCGAGTCCATGGAGCACACCCTCGAAGTGGGCGACCGCGTGGTCGTCAACAAGTTCCACGGCGACACCGAGCGCGGCGACGTGGTGGTCTTCACGGGCTGGCGCGGCGGTGACACCATCAAGCGGGTCATCGCGGTCGGCGGCGACACCGTGAAGTGCTGCGACGACCAGAAGCGGATCACCGTCAACGGCGTGCCGCTCGACGAGAAGGACTACCTCTACCCCGACGACTTCCCCTCGGGCTCCAAGTTCGAGAAAGTCGTGCCGAAGGGGCGGCTGTGGGTCATGGGCGACCACCGCTCGGCCTCGGGTGACTCGCGCTCGCACGAGAAGACGGAAGGGGAGGGCACGATTCCCGAGAGCGCGGTGGTCGGCCGGGCCTTCGCGATCATCTGGCCGCTCTCCAGGGCGGGCCTGCTGTCGACGCCGGAGACCTTCACCAAGGTGAGATAGCCAGTACCGAATGGTCCGGTTGGGGCGTACTCTCTGCTCATGGTCCCTATGTGTGCCGTGGTGTCATGACGGTTGCGTTCCGTCCCACGCCCAGCGTGGTCCGGCGAGACTCAGGGCTGTACGGCTATGAGCGGGCTCTCGCACGCCGTGGACTGGGGCCGGTGGCCGGAGTCGACGAGGCGGGCAGGGGGGCCTGTGCGGGGCCCCTGGTGGTCGCGGCGGTGGTGCTCGGGCGCAGGATCGAGGACCTGAACGACTCCAAGGCGCTGACGGCCTCCCGGCGGGAGACGCTGTACGAGCGGATCACCGCGACCGCCGAGGCGTTCAGCGTGGTGGTGATCCCACCGGAGGAGATCGACGCGCGTGGTCTGCACAGGTCCAACATCGAGGGCATGCGCCGGGCGGTGGCGCGGCTATCCTGTGATCTTGGTTACGTGCTCACCGACGGCTTTCCCGTCCCGGGCCTGCCGGTGCCGTCGCTGGGCGTGTGGAAGGGGGACCAGGTGGCGGCCTGCGTCGCGGCGGCCTCGATCGTGGCGAAGGTGACGCGGGACAGGATGATGACCGCACTCGACGAACACCATCCCGTGTACGGCTTCGCCGTGCACAAGGGGTATGGCACCGTGGGGCATCGCAGAGCGCTCCAGAGGCACGGTCCGTGTCCGGCTCACCGTTTCTCGTTCGCGACGGTGGCGCGGTCAGGGACGGATGAGGTGATGGGTGAAAATGAAATGGGGGCCGGTGTCGCCTGATCTGGCGGCTCGGGAAGGGCGTGTGACAGGAGGACCGGTATGAGCGCAGAGGATCTCGAAAAGTACGAAACCGAGATGGAGCTGCAGCTTTACCGTGAGTACCGCGACGTGGTCGGGTTGTTCACCTATGTCGTCGAGACCGAGCGGCGCTTCTATCTCACGAACTCCGTCGACCTGGACGTCCGTACGGCTGAGAACGGTGACGTGTTCTTCGACGTGAAGATGCAGGACGCGTGGGTCTGGGACATGTACCGGCCCGCGAGGTTCGTCAAGAACGTCCGCGTGGTCACCTTCAAGGACGTGAACGTCGAGGAGCTGGCCAAACCCGACCTGGAGATGCCCAAGGAGGGCTTCTCGAGCTGAGATTCCTCACGACCCGCGAGCCTCCCGCGGACCCGTCCCTTCAGGGACCTCCCGCGGGATCTCGCCGGCTGTCCGGGGGAGGGGTCCCCACACCGGCCTGCCGGTGACCCGGGACCTCCCGGACCCGGAAGCCCGGGGTCGGGCGCCGCGCCGGGTTCCCGGACGTGCTTTCCGCGGGCCGCGCCTCTCCCGGGGGCGGGTTCCAGAGGAGGCTCCTTTCCCGCCGGGGTGCCGTGGGGCCCGCGCACGACGCGGTCGGACGCGGCAGGGGAGACGGGCGGAAGGGCCGGTGCCGGGGCTCTGCCAAGAAGGCGGCCCCGTGGCACGAGCGGGCGATCGATTCGTCCGGGGAGAAAAGACCGCCGCCGTGGCTACGGTACGTGTCGGCCGTTCGGGACGGCCCTGCCCAGAATCAGATTCGCGATGCGCAGCAGCCGGACGATGTAGGTGCGTCCTTCCTCGCTGCGGACACGCGGCTTGATCCAGCGCAGGTCCCGGGCGCAACTGCTGAGGATACGACGTTGCCCGGCGTCCAGGACACCGCGCTGGTGACCGACGTAGTGTGAGGGCGTTCCTCCCGGCTGAGAACGGAACGCCGGGCTGAGGCTTCGGCGGACGGGGCCAGGGCGTGTTTTCCACAGGCGTGACCCGTGCTCGGCCCGATATCCACAGAACCCGTTCGGGCTCCCCGGGACCGGGGTGAGGTGAGCGAAGGTCTGGGACCGGAGGTGGTTCCATGACCGCGAAAGACGATCTCGGCAGGCATGGCGAGCAGATCGCCGTCGACTATCTGCTGGCCCACGACATGCAGATCCTGGATCGCAACTGGCGATGCTCCGACGGGGAGATCGACGTGGTCGCCCGTGAGGGGCGCACGCTCGTCGTGGTGGAGGTGAAGACCCGCTCCGGCCGGAGCCACGGGACCGCCTTCGAGGCGGTCAACGAGGCGAAACTCGCCCGTCTGCGCAGGCTCGCGGCCAGGTGGCGGGGTGAGCAGGGCGAACGGAGCGAGCGGTTCGACGCGATCCGCATCGATGTCATCGCCCTGGAGCGGTTCGCCGGAGACTTCACCCTCCGCCACGAACGAGGGATGTGCTGAATGCCTCCCCGAATGTCGTGGACCGTGCGCCAGGCCCGAGAGGGGGCGTGATGACCGTCGCACGCACCCGCTGCGTCGCCCTGCTCGGGGTGACGGGTCACACCGTCGACGTCGAGGCCGACGTCGGCAACGGCATGGCGGGCATGCATCTCATCGGCATGCTGGACACCGCGCTCAGCGAAGCGCGCGACCGGGTTCGCTCGGCCGTGGTCAACAGCCGCTACGCGTGGCCCGACGCCCGCATCACCGTCAGCCTGTTTCCCGCCAGCCTCCCCAAGCGGGGCAGCATGTTCGATCTGGCGATCGCCGTCGCCCTGCTCGCGGCGGCCGGGTTCGTGCCCGCCGCCAGGGTGGCCCGGCCGTTCTTCCTGGGAGAGCTCGCTCTCGACGGGTCGCTGAGACCCCTGCGCGGGGTGCTTCCCGCCGTGATGGCGGCCGCCGCCGCCGGGGCCGGCACGGTCGTCGTTCCCGCGCGCAACGCCGCCGAGGCCGCTCTCGTGCCCGGCGTGACGGTGATCCCCGCCGCCACCCTGGGCGAACTGGTGAGCTGGCTGCGCAGCGACGACCCGGTCAACGTGCCCATGATCGAGGATCTCCGGCGGCAGGACGGGCCCGCCGAGCCCGCCGTCACCTGGCTGTCCTCGCCCGCGAAGGACGGCGGGGTCGTCCCGGATCTGGCGGACGTGGCGGGTCAGCCCTTCGCCCGCCGGGCGCTGGAGGTCTGCGCGGCCGGAGGGCACAACCTCTGGATGCTGGGACCACCGGGCACCGGCAAGACGATGCTCGCCGAACGCCTGCCCGGCCTGCTTCCGTCCCTGGAGCCGGAGCAGGCACTGGAGGTCACCGCGATCCACTCCGTCGCCGGAACCCTGCCCGAGGACCGCCCGCTGCTGACCAGGTCACCGTTCGTGGCACCCCACCACACCGCGACCGTCGCGGCGGTCATCGGCGGAGGCAGCGGAGCGATCAGGCCCGGTGCGGTCTCGCTCGCCCATCGGGGAGTCCTGTTCCTCGACGAGGCCCCCGAGTTTCCCACGACCGTGCTCGACTCGCTCAGACAGCCGCTCGAGTCGGGCACGGTGACGGTCTCCAGGGCGATGGGATCGGTGATGTTCCCCGCCAGATTCATGCTGGTCCTGGCCGCGAACCAGTGCCCGTGTGCGCGGCCGTCCAGCCCCGAGGACCCGTGCCGGTGCACTCCGACGACCCGTCGCCGCTATCTGGCCAGGCTTTCGGGCCCGCTGCTGGACCGGGTCGACGTCAAGATCACGCTCTATCGCTCGACCCGGCGTGAGCTCCTGGCCGACCGCCGGTTCATCGAGCCGAGCCGGGTGGTGGCCGAGCGGGTGCTCGCCGCCCGCGAACGCGCCGCCAGACGGCTGGCGGCCACACCCTGGCGGTGTAACGCGGAGGTGCCGGCCCAGGCCCTGCACACCGACTACCGGCCGGCGCCCAGGGCGATGACCCCTCTGCTGAAGTGTCTCGACAGCGGAGAGCTGAGCGCCAGGGGACTGGATCGAACACTCAGGGTCGCCTGGTCGCTCGCCGACCTCGCGGACAAGAGCATGCCCGAGGTCACCGAGACCAACGCGGCACTCGGACTGTGGCTGGGAGTGGAGCGATGAACGATCGGCTCGCGCGGATCACCCTGATGCGGGTGGCCGAACCGGGCGACGCGGTGATGGGCGGGATCGTCGCCGCCCACGGCCCGGAGGCCGCCGTCGAGCGGATCAGCCGGGGACGCCCGGACCCGGAGCTCACCCGCTGGTTCGCGAACCTCCACGGCTCAGGATCACCCGGCCCGCAGGACACGTGCGAGGTCGAGGACGGCCCGCACGGCATCGGTTCGCGGGATGTGCGCGAGATCGGGTCCGGTGTGTACGGCGCCGGTTCGCGGGATGTGCGTGAGGCCGGGTCCGGTGTGTACGGCGCCGGTTCGCGGGGTGCGCGTGAGGCCGGGTCCGGTGTGTACGGCGCCGGTTCGCGGGGTGCGCGTGAGGCCGGGTCCGGTGTGTACGGCGCCGGTTCGCGGGATGTGCGTGAGATCGGGGACGGAGCGTACAGCGCCGGTTCGCGGGATGTGCGTGAGGCCGGGCGCGGTGTGTGTGACACCTGCCGCGCTCGTTCCGGGGCGGATGGTGCCTCCGGTGCCCGGGCTGGGATGAGCGGTGCCCGCGGTGCCCGGTCCGGGGTGGAGGACGTTTCCGATGATCGGGCCGGGGCGAACGGTGTCCATGGTGAGTGCTCAAGTGTCCGTGGTTTCTGCTCAAGGAGGGAGGATGTTTCCGGGGCCGAAGCCGGGGGCGGGGGTGAGATGAGCGGTGTCCGCGGTGCCCGGTCCGATGCGGCGGACGCTTACGGCGTCTCCTCCCGATCGAGGGACGACCACGTCGCGGCTAAGTTCGCTCGGATGCTCGCCTCCTGGGCGGCCCGTTTCGAGACGGCCGATCCCGCTCGGGATCTGGCCGAAGGGGAGCGTTGCGGGGCCCGGCTGGTGATTCCCGGAGACTCCGAATGGCCGACCCAGCTGGACGACCTCGGAGACCGTCGCCCCTACGCCCTCTGGCTTCACGGGGAGGCGGACCTGCGTTTCTCCTGCCTTCGGTCCGTCGCCGTCGTCGGTTCCCGGGCGGCCACGCCGTACGGCACGCATGTCGCGACGGAGTTCGGAGCGGGGTTGAGCGAGCGCGGCTGGACCGTCGTGTCGGGCGGCGCCTACGGCATCGACGGGGCGGTCCACCGCGGCGCCCTCGCATGTGAGGCGCCGACGGTCGCGGTGCTCGCCTGCGGTACCGACGTCACCTATCCCAGCGCACACCACGACCTGTTCGCGGCCGTGCGGTCGCAGGGCCTCCTGGTGAGCGAGTCACCGATGGGCGTCCGGCCCACCCGGCCACGTTTCCTGATTCGCAACCGGCTCATCGCCGCGCTGTCCAGGGGAAGCCTGGTGATCGAGGCGGCGGTGCGCAGCGGGGCCCTGAACACCGCCGGACACGCCGTTTCGCTGAACCGGGTCCTGGCCGTCGTGCCGGGGCCGGTGACCTCGGAGACCTCGGCCGGATGCCATCGGCTGATCCGTCAGGGCAAGGCTGTCTGCGTCACCTCCCCCGAGGAGATGATCGAGCTCGTCGGCGTGATGGGCGACGACCTGGCCCCCGAACAGCGAGGTCCGGTGTTTCCCCATGACCTGCTGAACTCGGAGACCCGCAGGGTCCTGGAAGCCATGCCCATCCGCATCGGGGTCGGTCCGGCCACGATAGCGGTGACCGCAGGCGTGGACATGGAGACCGTGCTGTCCTGCCTGGGCGGACTGGCCGCCGCCGGATACGTCGAACGCGTCCCCAAAGGCTGGCGCCTGCGTTCCGGCGGACCTTCCGGAGGATAGACATGCCGTTGCGACGGGGGCAGCGAAGGGCCCGGCACTTGCTGTGACGGGGAAGCCGGGGGCAGGGTCTTGTGGCAAGGGGCTGGAGAGGGTCATCTCTGGCGAGGTTTCGGGGCATGCCTCGCTGAGGGGCATGCTCTCTCCCGTTGACATCCGTTGATCGCCTCGGAAGCCTCTCCGGAGCCCTTGTGTCGGCGACCGGTGAGAACCGCTCCTCCCCTCTCACTCATGGTTCGTCTCGTTCACGGTTCGTCGGCCAGATGGGAAGCAGCCTGACCTGGCCATGCCCCAGTAGGAGCAGTGGGTCGAGATAGAAGTGATCCCGGAGCAGGCCCCAGTGCAGGCAGCCGGTCGGGCAGTGACCGGGAAGATCCTGGACTATGCCGATGACCTCACCCCGGGCCACCGTCTGGCCGTGCCGTACCGATGGATGGACGGGCAGATAGGTGGTTCGCAGACCGCCGGGATGGAGCACCGTCACCACGTCGCGCTCGGCGAGCGGCCCCGCGTAGCCGATCGTTCCGGCTCCTGCGGCGCGCACCTCCGCACCAGGGGACGCGGCGAGGTCGACTCCACGGTGACCGGTCAGCCATGGCTGTGCCGGGGGTGCGAAGCCCCGGAGCACGCGGGGGTGTCCCGTGAGCGGCCAGTCCCATTTGTGCGAGGGATCGGCTGCTTTCCGGAGATCCGTCGGAGTGATCGTGGCATGGGTGCTTCCGGTCCCCGTTCCCAGGGCGGTGAGCAACAGCGCAGACAGCAGGGTGCGTATCCCAGAGGCGCGGAGGAGATTCACGTGTTCGAGGATGAGAGACCTTTGTCGGCTCCGGGTGGACCGAACCGGATTCTGTGGACAGGTGGAGAGAGAACGCCGGGGGTGTGGGCGGGATGAGGCCGGGAGACGAACGGGAGCGGTGAGGGAGTGGGGGAGCGGGGAGATGTGAACGAAGGGGACGGGAGCGGGATATGGGCGAACGGCGATGGAGGTGGCGGTGGCGGTGGAGGTGGCGATGAGGGGGGCGGTGGTGGGAGGCGATGAGGGTGAAGGGATGGGGGAGTGGTGGACAGGGGTGAGACGAAGGTGGAAGACGGCGATGAAGGTGGCGGTGGTGAGGAGAGACAGGGGGGAGGGGAGCGAGATGAGAGCGGGAGGTGAGGGGGAGATGGTGATGAAGGTGGTGGTTGGGGGAGATGGGAGTTAAGGACGGCAGGCGGGAGTGATGGGTGGGAGTGGGATGAAGGTGGGGGATGGGTGGGAAACGGTGGTGAAGGGTGATGAAGGTGGCGGTGGTGGGGTGGGTGAGATGAGGCGAGGAGATGGAGATGCGGGTGAGACGAGTTCGGGTGGGAGGGGCGGGGTGGAGGAGCGCGTGCGGGAGTTGGCCGCCGGAGTGGGGGTCGAGCTGCCGCCGCTCCGGGTAACCGGCGCGGACCCCGTGTTGCCGTCCGTCTTCCGCGTCGGTACGGCCGCGGCCGTCACGGTGGGAGCCGTCACCGCGACGGCCGCGAAGCTCTGGGGAGGTGCGCGGGAGGCCGAGGTGGACGTACGGGAGGCGGCGGTCGCCTTCAGGGACGAGCGTCACTTCGAGATCGACGGGGTCGCGCAGGGCGGATGGGCCCCGCTCTCCGGCGACTACCGGAGCGCCGACGGCTGGGTCCGGCTGCACTGCAACTTCGACCATCATCGCGACGCGGCCCTCGTGGTTCTGGGACTGCCCTTGGACGCCGACCGGGACGCCGTCGCCCGGGCATGTGCGGGCCGCGAGGCCGTCGAGATCGAGGAGGCGGTGACGGCCGCGGGAGGCTGCGCGGCCGCGATGCGAAGCGCCGCCGAATGGCGGACGCATCCTCAGGGGCGGGCGCTCGCCGGATTGCCGCTCGTCGGCGTCGGCCGGATCGACGTCGCCGGGCGCGGGCCCGATCACGAGGGGACAGGGCGGCCGGAGAGCGGTGGTGGGGCGGAACGGTCCGACGGCGGATGGTCCGGACGGGCGGGGCATGGTGACGAGGGGACAGGGCGGGGGCGTGGGGATGCGGGGTCTGTGCCGGGGGAGCGCGACGCCGGTGGGGTGGGGCGGGGAAGCGGTGATGACGAAGGACCGGGACGGCTGTGGCGTGGTGGCGAGGGGCTTGGGCGGGGGGCGGTTGGTGTCGAGCGGCTGGGGTGGGGGCGTGGTGGTGATGGGGGGTCTGTGCCGGGGGAGCGTGACGCCGGTGGGGTGGGGCGGGGAAAAGGCGGTGCCGGACGGTCGGGATGGATGGAACGCGGTGGCGAGCGGATGGAGCGGGGACGGCCGTTGGGCGGGCTCAGGGTGCTGGATCTGACACGGGTGATCGCCGGGCCGGTGGCCACGCGGACGCTCGCCGCCCACGGGGCACAGGTCCTCAGGGTGGGGGCCGGGCATCTGCCCGAGGTTCCGGGGGTGGTGATCGGTACGGCGTTCGGGAAACGGTCCTGCCATCTCGACCTGAGGACCCCGGCCGGTGCCGCCGCACTGCGCGACCTGGTCGCGGAGGCGGACGTGTTCGTGCAGTCCTACCGGCCCGGCGCCCTGGAAGCACTGGGCTTCGGCCCCCGGGAACTGGCCGCGATCAGACCGGGGATCGTGTGCGTCGACGTCTCGGCGTACGGCTCGCACGGCCCCTGGGCGGGCAGGCGGGGGTTCGACAGTCTGGTCCAGATGGTGTGCGGCATCGCCCACGAGGGCGGGGACGGCTCCCGGCCGCTTCCCCTCCCCGCCCAGGTTCTCGACCACGCCACCGGTTACCTGGCGGCCTTCGGCGCGATGGCGGCCCTGCTGCGCCGGGCGGCCGAGGGCGGTTCCTGGAGGGTCGAGGTGTCGCTGGCCAGGACCGCGCTGTGGCTCGACTCCCTCGGCCGCGTCGACGGCGGGGACACGCCGGATCCGGAGGTCGCCGACCTGCTCCGCGAGATGGACAGCCCTTTCGGCAGGCTGACCTACGTCAGGCCGCCCGGAACGATCGACGGGGCCTCGCCGTACTGGGCGAGCCCGCCGCCGGGGCGGGGGAAGCACCCGCCCGCCTGGTGGTGAGGCGGTCCTCGTAGCCTCGAACAGGGGGAGGGCTGCCCGGCTTCGGACAGGGGTGGTGACGTGGGAGCACAGGGTGGGCTGCGCCGTACGCTCTCGGCTCGGGATCTGATCGTCTACGGGCTGCTGTTCATCGGGCCGCTGGCCCCGGTC
Organism: Streptosporangium sp. NPDC051022; assembly: GCF_040683035.1. NCBI lineage: Bacteria > Bacillati > Actinomycetota > Actinomycetes > Streptosporangiales > Streptosporangiaceae > Streptosporangium > Streptosporangium sp. NPDC051022. Next base: position 532,458 of record NZ_JBFBCF010000002.1, read on the forward strand.
GGGGTGTTCGGGGTGCTCGACGCCAGGAGCCTGGGCGCGGTCGCGCTTGTCTACGTCATCGCCACGATCGCCATGGCGTTCACCGCTCTCTCCTACGCCGAGATGTCGCGGGTCGTGCCGAAGGCGGGGTCGGTGTTCGCCTACGCCTCGGCGGGGCTGGGGCCGAGGGCCGGGTTCCTGGCGGGGTGGCTGGTCATGCTCGACTACATGCTCATCCCGAGCGTGGCCTACCTGTTCTCCGGGATCGCGCTGCACGCGCTCTTCCCGTCGGTCCCCGCCTGGGCGTTCACGGCGCTGGCCTTCGTGTTCACCACCGCGCTGAACGTCTCCGGCGTACAGCTGGCCGCCCGTGTGGGCATGGTCGTGCTGCTGTCCGAGATCGTGGTGCTGGCCCTGTTCGTGGTCATGGCGGTGGCCGCGCTGGTCACCGAGGGGCCGGTCCGGCCGTGGCTGTCGCCGTTCGTCGGGGTGGGCGGGACCACGCTCGCCGCGGTGATCGGAGCCGTCTCCGTGGCGGTGCTGTCGTTTCTGGGCTTCGACGCCATCGCCTCGTTCGCCGAGGAGACGACCGGTGACTCCCGCCAGGTGGGGCGGGCGGTGCTGCTCTGCCTGGGGGTCGCGGGCGTGCTGTTCGTGCTCCAGACCTACCTGGCGGGGCTGCTGGACCCGATCAGCCCGGCGGAGCTGGCCGCGCACCCGGCGGCGCAGGGCGTCACCTTCTACGAGGTGACGGACCGGTCGGTCGCGCCCTGGCTGGCGGGTCTGATGAAGGTCGCCAAGGCGGTCGGGCCCGCGTTCGCCGCGATGACCGCGGTGGCGGCTGCGGGGCGGCTGCTGTACGGCATGGCCAGGGACGGCGGGCTGCCCCGCGCGCTATCGTCGGTCGACGCCGGGTCGGGGACGCCCAGGGTGGCGTTGCTCAGCGCGGGGGCGGTCACGCTGGTGGTCTCCGTCTGGGCGGCGAGCAGGCCCGACGGTCTCGACGTGCTGGTCTCGGTCGTGGACATCGGGGCGCTGGCGGCGTTCACGATGCTGCACGTGTCTGTGATCGGATATTTCAGGATCCGGCGGGGAAGCCGTGACCTGTGGCGGCATCTGGCGGTGCCTGTCGCGGGCGCGCTCGTCGCGGTCTGGGTCATCGTCCTGGCCTCCTCCCTCGCCAAGCTGGTCGGTGTGCTCTGGCTGGCCGCCGGGTTCATCGTCCTCGCGGTGCGCGGGCGCGGCCCAGGGGGGAGAGCCAGATCCACGGGATCGTGAGCGCGACCCCGGCCGCGCCGATCCACAGCACCGGGCGCAGTCCCAGCAGTTCGCCGAGCAGGCCGCCGGCGAGGCCGCCGAGGGTGAGGACGCCCTGGACGGTGAAGGTGTTGGTGGCGTTGACCCGGCCCCGCAGCTCGGCGGGGGTCTCCCGCAGGACGACGGCGCTGAAACAGACGGCGAAGGAGAGGATGGCCATGCCGGTGACCAGCCCGCTGACGGCCAGGAGCAGGGACGTGGCCCACAGGGCTTCCGGGGCGGCGGTCGCCGCGATCACGTAGTTGAGCGGGAAGAACAGCGTCGCGCAGGCCAGCACCCGGTTCTCGCCGAACCGCCCGGCCAGGCGCGGGGCGGCGGCCGCGCCCGCCAGGCCGCCGACGCCGAAACAGGCGAAGAGCACGCCGATCAGCCCGGCGGGCAGGCGGAGCTCGGTGAGCGCGTAGATCATGAACACCGCGTTGTAGGCGGCGGCGAAGAAGTTCGTGATCGCTCCGCATCCGCAGAGCGCCCGGAGCGCGGGGTTGCCCGTCACCGCGCGCAGGCCCTCGTGGATCTCGGTCCACATGCCGCGAGGGGGAGGCGGGGTGTGGTTCTCCGGGGCCCGGATGCCCTTGATCAGGAACGCCGAGACCAGGAAGGACACCGCGTCGAACAGGATCGCGAACGGCGCGGTGAACAGCTGGACGAGTAGCCCCGCGAGGCCGGGACCGCAGACGGAGGCGAGGGAGTAGACCGAGTGCATGCCCGCCAGGGCCTCGGTCCGCTGGTTCTCCGGGACGACCACGGTCAGGTGCGGGAAGCTCGCCGCCCGGAAGATCACGGTTGCGGTGCCGACGACGAACGCCGTCGCGATCAGCCAGGGCACCGTCAGCACCCCGATGCCCCAGGCGAAGGGAATCGTGGCCATGGCCAGTGCCGACGCCGCCTCACAGGCGATCATGACCGGCCGGTGGCGGCTGAGCCGGTCGGCGATCGCGCCCGCCTGGAGCCCGAACATCAGGAAGGGCAGCGAGGCCGCGGCGGTGAGCGCGCCCATCTCGGCGGGTGAGGCACCGAGCAGGGCGGCGGCGGTCAGCGGCACGGCCAGAAGGGAGATCGCGCCGCCGGTCTCCGAGGTGATGCGGGCGGACAGCAGCAGCCGGTAGTCACGCTGCCTGCGCAGCGGGACCGTCTGGGGCATGGGGGACGAGGCCGTTTCCTGAAGGGAATGCTTCATAACTCTGAAGGTAATCCTTCACGGTTATGAAGGCAATCCTTCAGATCTGGAGTGGGTACGGTTTGCACATGACCCAGGCACGCGAGCCGCTCACCGATCCCGTGGCGATGCGCGCGCTCGCCCATCCCGCACGGCTGGCGATCCTGAACCGGCTCCAGGTCGAGGGGCCCGCGACCGCGACCGAGGTCGCCGCCGTCGTCGGCGTCACCCCCAGCGCGGCCAGCTACCACCTGCGCATGCTCGCCAAGTACGGCTTCGCCGAGGACGCGCCCGCCCGGGGCGACGGCCGGGAACGCGTGTGGCGCCGGACCAACGGCGCCCTGTCCGTCGCCCTCGACCCGGACGACGGCCCCGAGGCGCGGGCGGCCAAGGACCTGCTGATCAGGGCCATGCGCGGCCAGGCGGACGAGGAGGTGGCCCGCGCCCTGGACAACGCCGACCGCGAGTCCCCCGAGTGGCGCGAGGCGTCGGTGTTCACCCGTACGGCCCTGCTGGTCGACGCCGAGGAGCTGCGGGAGCTGCACAGGCGGATCGAGGAGCTGATCGCCCCCTACGCGATCACCGAGAGGGACCGGACCCGGGCTCCGGCGGGGGCGCGGGTCTCCGAGGCTCAGATCAACCTCTTCCCGCGGGCCGAGCGACGTCCGCACGGGCTGCCCCGCGACCGGTAGGATCCACGGGCGCTTTCCCGTGGCTGACCGGGCAGGGAAGGCAAGCTGAGGTCAGCGTGAGGCCCGGCTGAGGGTACACTTTTCGATGGCCTGTCACTGGCGGGCCGACTTCGCATGCCCCGTCAAGAACCGTCCACTCGGTCCGGGTGAGAGCCCGGCTGGAGTCGGTTCGGAGCATCAGGGCGGCGGTCGAGGACCGTCGCGTCAAACCGAGAACAGCGCCCAGCGATGGGCGCTCCGACCTGGAGGACAATCACATGTCCACCCCCGTCGTCACCATGCGACAGCTCCTTGAGAGCGGCGTCCACTTCGGTCACCAGACTCGTCGCTGGAACCCGAAGATGAAGCGCTTCATCTTCACCGAGCGCAACGGCATCTACATCATCGACCTGCAGAAGTCGCTGTCCTACATCGACAGGGCCTACGACTTCGTCAAGGAGACCGTCGCGCACGGCGGCACGATCATGTTCATCGGCACGAAGAAGCAGGCCCAGGAGGCCATCGCCGAGCAGGCCGCGCGCGTCGGCATGCCCTACGTCAACCAGCGCTGGCTGGGCGGCATGCTCACCAACTTCTCCACCGTGCACAAGAGGCTTCAGCGCCTGAAGGAGCTCGAGGAGCTCGACTTCGACAACGTGGCCGGCTCGGGGCTCACCAAGAAGGAGCTCCTCATGCGCCGCCGCGAGAAGGAGAAGCTCGAGCGCACCCTCGGCGGCATCCGCGACATGTCCCGTGTTCCCAGCGCGGTGTGGGTCGTCGACACCAAGAAGGAGCACATCGGGATCAGCGAGGCCCGTAAGCTCAACATCCCGGTCGTCGCGATCCTCGACACCAACTGCGACCCGGACGAGGTCGACTACCCGATCCCGGGTAACGACGACGCCATCCGCGCCGTCGGCCTGCTGACCCGCGTCGTCGCCGACGCCGTCGCCGCCGGCCTCATGGCCCGCGCCGGTGTCAACCGCGGCGACGACAAGCCGGCCGTCGCCGGTGGCGCCGAGCCGCTGGCCGAGTGGGAGCAGGAGCTGCTCGCTCGCCCCGAGGCCGCTCCGGCCGCCGAGGCCGAGGCTGCTCCGGCCGCTGAGGCCGAGGCTGCTCCGGCCGCCGAGAACGACGCCGACGCCGAGGTCGCCGCTCCGGCCGCCGAGGCCGAGGCTGAGGCCGCCGCTCCGGCCGACGAGGCCGACAAGCAGGCCTAGGCCTCTCCCGTACGGCGCAGCCGTACGACCCGCAAGGCTCTTTCCGGGTGGGTGCGCTCCCCAAGGAGGGCACCCACCCGATCCACCCAGCCACCTGATCTCATGCCGACTTCTGAGATCAGTGATGATCCCCGCGAGGAAAAGACAATGGCTTCCGTGAACATGGCCGACGTCAAGCGGCTTCGTGAGCTGACCGCCGCCGGCATGATGGACTGTAAGAAGGCTCTGGAGGAGTCCGAGGGCGACTTCGACCGCGCCGTCGAGCTCCTGCGTCTCAAGGGCGCCAAGGACGTCGGCAAGCGCGAGGCCCGTACCGCCTCCAACGGCCTGGTCGCCCTCCAGCAGGACGGCGACTCCGCCGCCGCGCTGCTCGAGCTCAACTGCGAGACCGACTTCGTCGCCAAGGGTGAGCGCTTCCAGGAGCTCGCCGCCCAGGTCGTCGAGCACATCCTGGCCACCAAGCCGGCCGACGTGCCCTCCCTGCTGGAGTCCGAGCTCGACGGCAAGTCCGTCAAGGAGCAGCTGGACGAGGCCAACGCCGCGCTCGGCGAGAAGATCGAGATCCGTCGGTTCGCGGTGCTGGAGGGCGGCTTCATCGGCGCCTACATGCACAAGACCGACCCGCAGCTTCCGCCGACCGTCGGCGTTCTGGTGCAGCTCGACACCGCCAACGCCGAGGTCGCCAAGGACATCGCGCAGCACGCCGCCGCGATGGCCCCGAAGTACCTCAACCCCGCCCAGGTCCCCGCGGACGTCATCGAGAAGGAGCGCGCGCTCTTCGAGGAGATGACCCGCGAGGAGGGCAAGCCGGAGGCCGCCATCGCCAAGATCGTCGATGGCCGCATCAACGGCTGGTACAAGGACTTCACGCTGCTTGAGCAGGCATTTGTCAAGGACAACAAGAAGTCCATCGCGAAGTACGCCGGCGAGAACGGCGTCGAGGTCCAGGGCTTCGTCCGTTACAAGGTCGGCCAGGCTTAGGCTTGACCCAGCTTCTCTCACCAGAGCGCTAAACGAGGAGGCCGCCGCCGTGCAGGAGAACTCAGAACCCGCTACGTCGGCGGTTTCGTCGTACGCGGGCCCGCTTCGCTGGAAGCGCGTCATGTTGAAGCTGTCCGGCGAGGCATTCGCCGGCGGCGAGCCGCTGGGCATCGACCCTCGTGTCGTCGGCCAGCTGGCCGACTCGATCGCCGAGGCGGTCCACGAGGGTGTCCAGGTCGCTGTCGTGGTCGGCGGCGGCAACATGTTCCGCGGCGCGGCCATGTCCGAGCGAGGAATGGACCGCGCCAGAGCCGACTACATGGGCATGCTCGGAACGGTCATCAACTGCCTGGCCCTCCAGGACTTCCTGGAGAAGCGCGGCATCGACACCCGCGTTCAGACGGCGATCACCATGCAGCAGGTCGCAGAGCCCTTCCTGCCCCGTCGCGCCATCCGCCACCTGGAGAAGGGGCGCGTGGTCATCTTCGGGGCCGGGCTCGGCTCGCCGTTCTTCTCCACCGACACCTGCGCCGCCCAGCGTGCGCTGGAGGTCGGTGCCGAGGCGCTGCTCAAGGGCACCCAGGTGGACGGCGTCTACGACGCCGACCCCCGGAAGAACCCCGACGCCGTCCGGTTCGACCACCTCGAATATGGTGAGGTGCTGACCCGCGGTCTCGGTGTCATGGACGCCACCGCCATCAGCCTGTGCATGGACAACGGCCTGCCCATCGTGGTCTTCGACCTCATGGGCGAGGGCAACATCCTCCGGGCGGTACGCGGTGAGAAGATCGGCACGCTGGTGAGTCCGGCAGGGAAATAGGGAGCGAGCCTGACGGAGCGAGCGAAGTGGTGCGCGACGGAGGAGCGTCCCGCGGAGTGAGTGAGGAATGGTGAGTGACCCAGAGAACGGGGAGCGAGCCTGACGGAGCGAGCGAAGTGGTGCGCGACGGAGGAGCGTCCCGCGGAGTGAGTGAGGAATGGTGAGTGACCCAGGGAACGGGGAGCGAGCCTGACGGAGCGAGCGAAGTGGTGCGCGACACAGGAGCGTCCCGCGGAGTGAGCGAGGAATGGTGAGTGACCCAGAAGACGGGGAGCGAACCTGACCGCGGCGAGTGGAGCGGGGGCGGCACAGGCCGGCCGGAGGGGTGCCTCCGGTGGGACGGCGTTCCGCGAAGCAGGTGTGGAATGGTGAGTGACCGATAAGGCAGGGAGCCGCTGTGATCGACGAAACTCTCTTCGAAGCCGAAGAAAAGATGGAGAAGGCCGTGTCTGTGGCGAAGGAGGACTTCGCCAGCATTCGCACGGGCCGCGTCACCCCGTCGATGTTCAACAAGATCAGCGCTGAATACTACGGTGCTCTGACGCCCATTCAGCAGCTGGCCTCGTTCCATGTCCCCGAGGCTCGCATGGTGATCATCCAGCCTTTTGACAAGGGCTCGATGGCCGCGATCGAGAAGGCGATCCGCAACTCCGACCTTGGCGTGAACCCGGGCAACGACGGCCAGATCATCCGGGTGGTCTTCCCCGAGCTGTCGGAGGAGCGCCGCAAGGAGTACATCAAGGTCGCCCGGGGCAAGGCGGAGCAGTCCAGGGTCTCCATCCGCAACATCCGCCGCCACGCCAAGGAGAGCCTCGACAAGATGGTCAAGGACAGCGAGGTCGGTGAGGACGAGGCCCGTCGCGCCGAGAAGGAGCTCGACGACCTCACCCAGAAGCACGTCGCCAAGATCGATGAGCTGCTCAAGCACAAGGAAGCCGAGCTGCTCGAAGTCTGAGCCGTGGTCCTTGTCCCGCACGGGTCCTTCCGCGCGGGGCAAGGATTTTGCGTATGAGAGTGGGACCCCTTGGAATCTGCGGCGGGCGGTAGCCGTACAGGCCGGAACCTTCCCGTCGCGATCGCGGTGGGCGTCGGTCTGGGAGCGGTCATCATCGCCTCCCTCTATTTCGTCGAGTGGCTCTTCCTGGCCGTGGTGATCGCGGCGGTGGGCATCGGCGTGACGGAACTCGTCAAGTCGTTCGCGGCCAGGGACATCAACGTCCCGGTGATCCCCGTCCTGGTCGGGATGGCCGCCATGATCTGCGGTGCCTACTGGGGCAGGGAGAACGGGCCCGCCTGGCTGGTCGGCATCTTCGCGATGACCGTGCTCGTGCTGATGGTCTGGCGGATGTTCCAGGGAACCGAGGGCTACGTCCGCGACGTCTCCGCGACCGTCCTGGTCACCGTCTATCCCTCGCTGCTCGCCGGATTCGTGGCGCTCCTGCTCGCCGATCCCCACCATGGGGCGGACCGGGTGGTCGTCTTCATCGCCACCACGGCCGCCAGCGACATCGGCGGTTACTTCGCGGGCATCTCCTTCGGCAAACACAAGATGTCGCCGCTGATCAGCCCCAAGAAGACCTGGGAGGGCTTCGCCGGCTCCGCGCTGGCGTGCATGGCCGTGGGCGGCTGGCTGGTCGCGTGGCTGCTGGAGAGCGACGTCTGGAAGGGCGTGCTGATCGGCGCGGTCGCGGTGGTCTTCGCCACGCTGGGAGACCTTGTCGAGTCGGTGATCAAGCGGGATCTCGGCGTCAAGGACCTGGGTAGTGTGCTGCCCGGTCACGGCGGTCTGATGGACCGTCTCGACTCCCTCGTCGCCGCGTTGATCCCGGTCTGGGCGCTGCTCACCCTGCTGGTGTGAGCGACGGCAGGGACCGGCGGTGTGTCACCCCGTTCCGGTGAGCCTGGCCGCGGAGAGGCGTGGCAGCAGCGCGCGGTAGCCCGCCTCCACGACCAGGTCCAGCTCCTCCGCGGTGATCGGGACCAGCCACAGCCACTGCACGGCCTCGCCGCCGAAGACGAAGCCCGACAGGTCGGGCAGGCCGGGCAGCCCGGCCAGCATGATGACGCCGTTGTAGGCGGAGCCGAGCGGGAAGGTGTCGGGCCGGTGGTACCACTTCGCGGTGTGCCCGTGGCCCAGCCAGGTGACCGAGTGCCAGGGGTACTGGCCGAGCCAGAGGAAGAGCCGGGCGGCGTCGCGCGCGTCGCCCGGGGTGGCGACGGCGAGCTCCACCCGGGCGCAGGCCTCGGGGCGTTCGATGTACTGCTCCACGGTGGGCATCGGCTGGCAGCTCATGCCCACCGTGGACAGGATCGTGTACTCCCGGTCCCGCTCGGGCGGCCGTTCGGTGACGCCGACCGCGGGCAGCCGCTCGCCGCCCGCGTCCCAGAACCTGCCCGCCGTCCCGACCGTCCGGTCCAGATGGCCCATCACGAACTGCTGGAACGTCGCCCAGGACCCGTCGCCGCCGCGCCAGTCCCAGTAGGCGCGGGCCTTGGCCAGCCGGGGAGCCAGGCCCTCCAGGGCCTCCTCCAGGGACCAGGCGAACGGGGACTCGCCCATCGCGTCACGGGAGTAGCCCGGCATGCCCCGGCTCATGTCGGCCCAGCCAGGAATGACCGCGAGCAGCTCGTCGTTCTCGTACAGGGCGACGCCGTCGCCCTCCTCGAACCACAGCGAGCGCAGCTCGCCCAGCGGCGGCCTGCCGTCGGGGTGCCGGGTGTTGGCCCTGGCGGCCACCGGAGGCAGTTCCGGGTCGAGGCCGGCCGGGTCGACCGTCTCCGGAGCGGGACGATGGTTGGCCAGCCATACCGCTCCGTGCACCGTGCCCTGAGGCCCGCACAGGTAAGCTACCGAGGAGGTCTCGTCGCGTTCGACCACCAAGGTGCGGCTTCCGTAGGGATTGGCGTCGGTGAACACGACCTCGACGCCGTCTCCCCGCTCGCCCGTGGAGCGGATTGTCGCCATACCTCCGGACTCTAGATCAAAGGGCGAGCACCGCTTCGAGTATTCGCGTAACCGTCGAGAGAAGGCTTTGGACGTGTCGACTGCCAGCCCGGCCGGAACCCCCGCCCCCGGCCAGCTCACCTTCGTGGCGCCCCGCCGGGCGAAACCCGCGCGCCACCTGGCCGACCTGACCATGGCGGAACGCCGGGCCGCGGTCGCCGAGCTGGGCGAGAAGCCGTTCCGCGCCGACCAGCTCTCCCGCCACTACTTCGAGAAGCTCAACGGCGACCCCGCGCTGATGACGGACCTGCCGGCCGCCGCCAGGGAGAAGTTCGCCACCGCGCTGTTCCCCAGGCTGCTGACCTCGGTGCGTGAGCTGACGACCGACGCGGGCACCACCCGCAAGACCCTGTGGCGGCTGTTCGACGGCGCGCTGGTCGAGTCCGTCCTGATGCGCTACTCCGACCGGACGACCATGTGCGTGTCCTCCCAGGCGGGCTGTGGCATGAACTGCCCGTTCTGCGCCACCGGTCAGGCGGGCCTGACCCGCAACATGACCACCGCGGAGATCGTCGAGCAGGTCGTCGCCGGGGCACGGGCCCTGGCAGAGAACCAGGTCCCCGGCGGTCCCGGGCGGGTCAGCAACGTCGTCTTCATGGGGATGGGCGAGCCGCTGGCCAATTACAGGGCCGTGGTCGGAGCCGTGCGCCGGTTGGTCGAACCCGCCCCCCACGGCCTGGGCATCTCCGCCCGGGGCGTCACGGTCTCCACCGTCGGCCTGGTCCCGGCGATCGGCAAGCTCGCCGACGAGGGCCTGCCGGTCACGCTGGCGCTGTCCCTGCACGCGCCCGACGACGAGCTCCGCGACACCCTGGTGCCGATCAACACCCGCTGGAAGGTCGCCGAGGTCCTCGACGCGGCCTGGCGCTACGCGGCCAAGACCAAGCGGCGCGTCTCCATCGAGTACGCCCTGATCAAGGACATCAACGACCAGGAGTGGCGGGCCGACCTGCTCGGCAAGCTCATCAGGAACAAGCTCGTGCACGTCAACCTGATCCCCCTCAACCCCACTCCGGGCTCCAAGTGGACCGCCTCGCGCCCCGAGGACGAGCGGGCCTTCGTCCGCCGCCTGGAGTTCCACGGCGTCCCGGTGACCGTCCGCGACACCCGGGGCCGCGAGATCGACGGCGCCTGCGGCCAGCTCGCCGCCGCCGAGTAACCCGGCCTCCGGGACACACCGTCGCCGCCCCGACCGCGCGGGGGCTTGGGGCGGTGGTGCGGGCCGCCCCGCTTCGAGGCGGTCGGGTGCCTACCAGCCCGCCCCGGCCAGGGCGGCGGCAAGCCTGGGGGCGATCACGTCCCCGTCGGCCAGGCCGGCGATGTGATCCAGGCCCGCGAACTCGATCACCTCGAATCCGAGCTGACGCAAAGCCCCGGTGTGGCGGCTGACGCGGCTGGCGATGGCGCTTCCCCCGACGTAGTTGTACATCCGGCATTCCGGTTCACCGTCCAGGGTGCCGTACCACACGATCTTCGGGCCCTTCAGGGCCGCCAGGGCCGGGGCGTCGTCACGAGTGGCCCACTCCCGGTACAGCAGGATGCTCATGTGGAGTTCGTCGGCCTTGTCCGGTAACCCCGCCTGCAGGAAGGCCGTGCGGGCACCTTCGACACAGCCGAGCCAGTAGTCGTTACCCGTCAACAGGGGAAAGCCGCCGATCATGAGGCCCGCGGCCCGGTCGGTGGCGACCACCAGGAAGCTCGCCAGGGCGGCCATGCCCGAATACCCGGCCAGCACGAAGTCGCCCACGCCCGCCGCGTCCGCCACGGTGTGCAGGTCGGCGATCTCGACTTCCGTGGGGAAGCGGGTCCAGCTCGTCGCCTCCCACGGGCCGCCCGCCTCGTCCTCGGCCTCCATCTGGCCGACGACCTGCCGGGGCTTGTAGCGGACCACCCGGTGGCCGCTCGCCGCCAGCGCGGCCCCGAGCGTGGAGTGCTCGTTGCGCATCCGCGACGGAAACACGACGGCCGGGCCCTCACCGATGGCCTCGTACCACAGCCGGTAACCGTCGTTCGTCACCGTGATCGCCATGATGCCCCTCTCCTTCGACCCGGCACGGATCTTCCTTGACCCGAGACGGGTTCCCCTGACCCGATACGGAGCCATCTTTGGGCACACCGCTCGCGGACAACAAGATCTTCAAGGAATCGGGGAAGCACCGATTCCCGGTGTTCTCCCATCCTGCCGATCACGGCTCCGAACAGACCGCCGTTCCCATGGGGCTGCCCCTGTCAGCCACGGCTCCGGCATCCGGACGTTCGCCGGTCCAGTCGGCCGTGGCCGTCGGAACGGACTCCGGCCGGACGTCGGCGGAGACGGTTCGAGACCGAGCGCCGGGGCTTTGGGGGCTTGGGTCACCGGGGTGCCACCTCGGGGACTCCTGGGGGACCTCGGAGCCTCAGGGGCGGGTGCGGCGCAGGCGTAGGTAGGCGATGATGCCGGCGGCGGTCCACAGGAGCGTCGCCGCGGCGATCCCGGGCAGGGCCTGGTCGACTCTCCCCGTGTTGGCCGCCCGCATCCACGGCATGATCGGTACCGTGAAGGCGCTCACCGGGGTGAGGCTGATCAGCAGCATGGCCGTGTAGCCGCCGACCAGGGCCACCAGCGAGGTGGTGGGAGAGGGCAGGATCGGCCTGCTGGTCAGCGCGCCCAGCGCGGTTCCGACGCACAGGCCGAGCAGGTGCAGCCCGATGCCGCGGAACAGGTCCCCGGCGGTGGGCAGGGCGCTGAACCCGTAGAGCAGGGGAAGCGCGACCGCGAACGCCGCCATGCCGAGGTTGACGATGAGCGCGGCGAGCAGCCCGGCTCCGACCTCCCGGCCGGGGCGGCCCGCCGCCGTCATCGAGATCAGCCGCTGCGTCGGGGGCTCGGTGTCGAGAAGTCCCCGGGCGCCCCAGGCGAAGACGAGGATGAGCAGCCCGGCCGAGTCGCCGTACGAGGACAGCTCACTGCCCACCGGGACCCGTGACGAGTAGAAGATGATCATCATCGCGAACAGCCCGATCACCGGCTGGAACAGGCGGTGCGATCGCGCGTAGGCGGCCAGCTTGAAGCGGACGAGGGGGATCATTCGCCTCTCCCGGTGGTGGACGTCTGGTTCGTCATGGGGCTTTTCGGCCCTGTCTTCCCCGGCCATGGGGCTTCCGGCTGCCGGTCGTCCGGTTGGGGGACGTGGGGCGGCGGGTGGGCCGCGATCACGGAAGTCGCCGGGTCGTGTGGCCGTCCGCGCGGAGTTTCTGCTCGACCTCGTCGGCCTGTCCGGCGTCGACGACCACCTCGATGACCACCTGCTGGGGGCGCTCCCCGGTTTTGACGGTGACGGCGCCGTCGGCGACCAGCCAGTGGTCGGCTCCGGGGAAGTTCTCCAGCTGGTTCTGGTGGTCGCTCACCACGATCGTCCCGCCGTTCGCGGCGATCTCGCCGATGATGACGGGCAGTTCGGCGCGGGTGTGCGCGTCCAGCCCGGCGAAGGGCTCGTCCAGGATCAGCAGGTCCGGCGGGGCCAGCAGCGACTGGATCAGCCCGACCTTCTGGGCGCTGCCCTTGGACAGGTCGCCGAGGGGCTGCTCCAGCAGGTGCGTCGCGTTCAGCCGCTCGGCCAGCCGCCCTATGGCCGCGGGGGAGACGCCCCGGATCCTTGTCATGTGGGTCAGGTACGCGGTGACGGTGAACGCCTGGTCGACGGGGAACACGTCGGGGGCGTAACCGACGACGCGGGGGCGCTCGGAGATCGACCCCTGGGAGGGCGGGACGATTCCCGCCAGCAGGCGCAGCAGCGTGGACTTGCCCGCGCCGTTGCGGCCGGTGACCTCGATGACGGAACCGGGCTGAAGCGCCAACTCGATGTCCCGCAGGACCCAGGGACCGCGGCGGGAGTATCGGAAGGACACTTTGGAGAGCCGCATGGCTGGTAACACTATCGTGATCACCCGTTTCCATCCCATTGTCGCCAGTGGAAACGGTAGCGATTAGGAAATAAAGTTAACAGAAGTTGCGGCGGACGTTCTCCCCTCCGGCGCCGGGCGTTCCCGTGGCCGCCGGACACGGAGCCGGACGGCTCACGCGGGCCGGGACGGTCTCGGGCGGGTGGTCGCGCTCATTCGGTGAGACCGAGTCGTCCAGCGGCCCGGACGGCCAGCCAGACCTCGGTGAACGCCCCGGTGGAGGCCAGGTCCCGGCCGGTGAGGGCGGAGAACCTGCGGATCCGGTAGGCCAGCGTGTTGGGGTGGACGTGCAGCGCGGCGGCGGCCTCCTCGGTGCGCCGGTCGCGTTCCATCCAGGTGCGGACGGAGGCCAGCAACCGGGAGTCGTGCTCGGCGTCGTAGCGGATCACCTCCCCGAGTACGTGCTCCACCAGGGCGGACAGCACCGACGGATCCTCGGGCAGCCACCTTCCCGTGGCGTCCTCGCCGTAGCGGACCAGCGGCCGGCCGGACTCCGCGGCCCGGGTGGCGGCCCAGACCGCCTCCCGCTGGGCCACCCGCAGCGAGGATCCCGCGGAGAACGGCCTGCTCATTCCGGCCGCGACCCCGGGGAGACCGGGCTCCGCCGACCCGCCGCCCTCCGCTTCGGTCTCCGCCGTTCCGGCGATCACCGTGCCGAGTTCCGGGGGGCCGAGCACGTAGCGGTCCTCGCCGCGGCGCAGTACGAGGCAGGGGTGGTCGTCGAGGGCGCGGAGCAGCGCCTCGTCCGGGACCCGCCGTACCGTCAGCAGCACGAGACCCTCCGTGGGCAGCCCGAGCCGGACCAGCCGTCGCCGGGCCGTCGCCGGGTCCAGCACGTCCTGCAGCAGTTCGGCCAGGATCTCGGCGCCCTCACGGCGGAGCGTCTCGCGCTCGTGGCGGACCATCGCGACCTGGAACGCGGCCACGGTGGCGATGTGCTGGGCGACGGCGAGACCGGCGGGGCGGGCGCCCTCCCGTTCGAGGGCGACCAGGAATCCCGCGGGCCCGCCCGGGGCGGGCACCGGCAGCACGAAACCGCCGGGGATCGTGGGGGGCGCGTCCACCGAGGTGGGCAGCGTCCCGGGATCGGGCACCGGCACCCCCGGCAGCAGCGGGCGCCCCTGCGGTGTGCACAGGTACACCTGGTAGCCGGACAACCGCTCAAGCCGGTGGAACAGCGTGGGGGTGTCCAGGTCCTCCGAGGCCAGCCAGCGCAGCGCGCCGAAGACCTGCAGCTGCGCGCCGAGCCGCTGGCGGGCGTCCTCCTGCACGGCCGCCGCGACCTCCTGGGCGATCGCGATGAACGGCACCGCCAGCGGCACCTCGAGCACGGGCATGCCGCGCTCCTCCGCGGCGGCGAGGAACGACTCGTGCAGCGGCGGCACGTGGAGCTGGGCCGACAGCGCGAGCGCGGAGACCCCGGCGTCGTCGAGCCGCTCCAGGTAGGCGCGTTGCCGCGCGGCGGAGCGGGGGATCGCGATGCCGGTCGTCATGATGACCTCGGCGCCGAGCAGCCAGGGGGTCGGGTCGTCCAGTTCGCTGACATGCGCCCAGGAGACCGACCGGCCGAGCCCGCTCTCACCCGCCAGCAGGCGCAACTGGAGGGCGGGGAAGCGGATCAGGTCCTCGACGGTGAGCTTGTGGTTGGCCACAAAGACCACCGTACTGCTTCATGGCTCACACAATTGCCTAGAGTGGTCGAAAGCTCGCAAACTGTCCTGAACCTCACTTTGACCTGGAGATTTCCGGAGGGACCAGCCGCATGACCGAGCCTCGAAGGCCCCGAGGGCCCGTTGACTCCTCACTCGTCCCGCGCTTCGCGGGACCGGCCACCTTCGCGCGGCTGCCCCGGCTGGACCAGGTCGGGCGGGCCGACGTGGCGGTGCTCGGGGTGCCCTTCGACAGCGGGGTCTCCTACCGGCCCGGCGCCCGGTTCGGCCCCTCGGCGGTGCGCGAGGCCAGCCGGTTGCTGCGGCCGTACCATCCGGCGCTGGACGTCTCGCCGTTCGAACTGGCCCAGGTCGCCGACGCCGGGGACGTCGCCTGCAACCCGTTCGACATCGGGCAGGCGGTCGAGACCGTCGAGCACGCGGCGGGGGAGCTGATGGACACCGGGGCCAGGCTGCTCACGATCGGCGGCGATCACACGATCGCGCTGCCGCTGCTGCGGGCGGTGGCCCGGCGGCACGGCCCGGTCGCGCTGCTCCACTTCGACGCCCACCTGGACACCTGGGACACCTACTTCGGCGCCGCCTACACCCACGGCACCCCGTTCCGCCGGGCCGTCGAGGAGGGGCTCCTCGACACCGAGGCGCTCAGCCACGTCGGCACGCGCGGGCCGCTGTACGGCCGGCGTGACCTCCAGGACGACCGGCGCATGGGCTTCGGCGTCGTGACCTCGGCGGACGTGATGCGCCGGGGCGTGGACGAGATCGTGGCCGCGCTCAGGCAGCGGATCGGCGACCGCCCGCTGTACGTCTCGGTCGACATCGACGTGCTCGACCCCGCGCACGCCCCCGGCACCGGCACCCCCGAGGCGGGCGGGCTGACCAGCCGCGAGCTGCTGGAGATCATGCGCGGCCTGGCCGGGACCGGCCTGGTCGGCGCGGACGTGGTCGAGGTCGCCCCCGCGTACGACCACGCCGAGATCACCTCGGTCGCCGCCTCCCACGTCGCCTACGACCTGGTCAGCCTGCTGGCCCTGCGAGGGGCTCACGGCACCGGCCCGGCTCTGGAGGAGACTCCGTGACGACCCCCCGTGAGGAAACCGTGACGACACCCCCCGAAGAAGGCGCGGACCGGGGACCGGCGCTCAAACGCGGCGCGATCTCCACCCCCCACCTGGTGTTCTTCGTGGTCGCCGCAGCGGCCCCGCTGACGGTCATGGCGGGCTTCGGCGGCATCGCCTTCCTGTACGGCGGGCAGGCCACCCCCGCCGGATACCTCGTGGCGGGCCTGGTCTACCTGCTGTTCAGCGTCGGGTTCACCGCGATGAGCCGCTACGTCAGCAACAGCGGGGCCTTCTACGCCTACATCTCGGCGGGGCTGGGACGGGTGCTCGGCGCGGGTTCCGCGGTCGTCGCCTACCTCGCCTACCTGGGCGGGCAGATCGGCTTCGTGGCCTCGGCGGGACTGTTCGCCTCCCTCCAGATCGGGCAGGCCACCGGGTTCACGCCGCACTGGGCCGTCTCGGCGGTCGTCATCACGCTGGCGATCGGCTGGCTGGGCTACCGTCAGGTCGACCTGGGGGCCAAGGTGCTCGCCCTGCTCCTCGTGGGGGAGATCGGCGTGCTGCTGGTCTTCGCGGCCGCGGTGCTGCTGAAGGGCGGTCACGAGGGACTCTCGCTGGAGAGTTTCACCCCGTCGACGGTGGCGACCCCCGCGATGGCGACGGTGCTCGTGCTGACCCTGCTGGTCTACATCGGCTTCGAGCAGACCGCGATCTACAGTGAGGAGGCCCGCGACCCCGCGCGCACCGTGCCGAGGGCGACCTACGTCGCGGTCGGCTTCCTCGCGATCTTCTACACGTTCATCGCGTGGACCATCCTGATGGCCGCGGGCCCGACCAGGCTCGCCAAGCTGCTCGAAGGCGACCCCTCGACGTTCGTCCCGGTGCTGAACAGCGAGTTCGCCGGTGAGACGATGACCGTGATCATGCAACTGCTCGTCATCACGAGCTTCATCGCGGGGGTCCTCGCCCTGCACAACGCCTGCACCCGCTACCTGTTCGCCCTGGGCCGCGAGCGGCTGGTCCCGGCGGCGTTCGGCCGGGTCGGCGCCCGCACCCGGACCCCCGCGTTCGCGGGACTCGTGCAGACCCTCGTGGTCTGCGTGGCGCTCGTGGCCTTCGCGCTCGCCCAGGCCGACCCCTACACCCAGGTCGTCATCTGGACGAACACCCCGACCGTCATCGGCGTGCTGTTCCTGCAGGTGCTCACCTCCGTCGCGGTGGTGCGCTTCCTGGCCAGGCACGGCAGGCGGGAGAGCGTGTGGCGGCGGCTGGTCGCCCCGGTCCTGGCGGCGGTGCTGCTGGTCTCCGCGCTGGTGCTGGTCATCAGCCGGCTGGACGTCCTGACCGGGATGAGCCCGGCGCAGAACATGCTCGTCATCGTCTCCCCCCTCATCGCCGGGCTGCTCGTCGGCTGTGCCCGTGCCCTGTGGCTGCGCGGTATGAGGCCGGAGGCCTACGACGCGCTCGCCGTGAAGATCCTGACCGCGGAGACCGCGGAGACCGCAGAGGAGAGAGCATGACGTACGCGTGGTCCGTTCCCACGACCTGGATGCCCGAGAAGCCGGGCGAGGGGCCGGAGATCTGGTGTTACGCCGACCGTTTCTCCTACGACCCGGGGGATGTGGTGGCGCTGCACGTGCACACCACCGCCGAGACCTACGACGTCGAGGTGATCGCCGACGGGGCCCGCCCCCGTACGGTCTTCCGCAGGGAGGGGCTGCCCGGGGTGGCCTGCGAGACCCCCGAGGACTCCTACGCCACCGGCTGCGGCTGGCCGGTCGCGCTGACCGTGCCGGTCGAGGAGGACTGGCCGTCCGGCTTCTACCTCGTCATCGTCCGGATCATGGACGGGGACCGGGTCCACGAACGCGAGGGCTTCTTCGTGGTCCGCCCCGGAGACCGGCCGAAGGCCCCCATCGCCATGGTGCTGACCACCAGCACCATGCTGGCCTACAACGACTGGGGCGGGGCCAACCACTACCGGGGGCTGCCCGACGGCGCGGGCAACGACATCCCCACCCCGCTCTCCTCGGCCCGGCGGCCGCTGGCCAGGGGGTTGTGCCGTAAACCCGTCGGGGCGCCCCGCAACATCCACACCGACACCCCCGAGCCGGGCTGGATCCCCCGGCACCCGCCGTACGAGTGGGCGCTCCACAACGGCTACTCCCGGCACCACGCCGACGCCTTCTGGGCCACCTACGAGCGGCCCTTCATGGTCTGGGCACAGGAGCAGGGCTACGAGATCGACGTCCTCACCCAGCACGACCTGCACTTCGAGCCCGAGATCTTGGACGGCTACTCCTGCGCGCTGTTCGTCGGCCACGACGAGTACTGGACCTGGGAGATGCGCGACGCCGTCGACCGCTTCGTCGACCGGGGCGGGAAACTGGCGCGCTTCGCGGGCAACTTCGTCTGGCAGGTACGGCTCAGCGCCGACGGCGGCACGCAGACCTGCCACAAGATGCCGCAGCTCGATCCGCTGCTGGACAGCGACCCGGCCCGGGTGACGACCGCCTGGGACTGGCCGCCCATCGGCAGGCCCGCCGCGGAGACGATGGGGCTGACCGGCCTCGGCGGCGTCTACATCCGCTACGGGAACTGCGTGCCCCGCGCCTCCGGCGGGTTCACGGTCTACCGCCCGCACCACTGGGCCTTCGAGGGCACCGACCTCTACTACGGCGACGTCTTCGGCGGCGCCCCGATCTGCGTCGCGGCCTTCGAGGTCGACGGTGTCGAGTACACCTTCCGGCGCGGCCTGCCGTACGCCACGGGGGAGGACGGCGCGCCGGACGGCCTGGAGATCCTCGCCATGGCGCCCGCGGTCACCGGCGCGGAGGACCGCTGGAGGGGGCAGGTGCCGTTCGGCGCCCCGGCGGCGGAGGTGGCCGACCTCCTCCGCGCGATGTACGACGGCGACGTGCCCGAGCACCTGGACAAGGAGTACGGCGCGGGCATGATCGCCTCCTTCGCCCGGGGCGCGGGGGAGGTCTTCAACGCCGGGAGCTGCGAGTGGGGCAACGGCCTGATCCACCGCGACCCGTTCACCGAGCGGATCACCCGCAACGTGCTCGACCGCTTCACCGCGACCGCCGGGGAGACCGGAGCGGCTCAGGAGACCGGAAGCGCCGAACGAGCCGGAACCACCGCGGAGACCGGGAACACCGGAGGAGAAGGATGATCGAGCGGACCGTGGACGACCTCAGGGACATCGCCGTCGGCCTGGGCACGCCCGTCGTGCCCGTCTGGCCCCCGGGGGAGGCCTCCGAGACCTGGCGCGAGACCGAGTGGCGCAGTTTCTCCGACGACAGCGGGGCCTTCTTCGGCGGTGGCTGGGAGGGCGAGCCCGGCACTCTCCGCCTGGATCCCTACCCCTACGACGAGGTCTGCGTGATGATCGAGGGCGCGGTCGCGCTGGTCGACGTCCACGGGGGACGCCGGGAGTTCCGCGCGGGTGACGCCTTCTTCGTCCCCCGCGGGTTCCGCGGCGTCTGGGAGACGCTGGAGCCCGCGAGGAAGGTCTTCGTCGCCTTCGCCCCGCCGTCCTCCTGACCCGGGGGACACGACTCCCGGGGGCGCCCGCGAGGCCGGTGGGCCGTGCGGGCGCCTCCTCCGGGAGGGGTCAGCGGGTGCCCCAGGAGTAGGTCTGTTTGTGGAGCTTCAGGTAGACGAACGTCTCGGTGGCGCGGACCGCGGGGATGGCGCGGATCTTGCCCAGGATCTCCAGCAGGTGCTGGTCGCTCTCGCAGACCGTCTCGACCATGATGTCCAGCGACCCGGCGGTCAGCACGACGTAGCTGATCTCCGGAATGGCCGACAGTTCGTCGGCCACCGCCTCCAGATTGCCCTCGCACTTGATGCCGATCATGGCCTGCCGGGGGAAGCCCAGGGTCAGCGGGTCGGTGACCGCGACGATCTGCATCACCCCGCCGTCGATCAGACGCTGGACCCGCTGGCGCACGGCCGCCTCGGACAGGCCGACGGCCTTCCCGATGGCGGCGTACGGCTTGCGCCCGTCCGATTGCAACTGCTCGATGATCTTCTTGGAGATCTCGTCGAGGACGACCGGACCGGACTTGGCGTCGGTTTCGCGGCGTACCTTGGGCGGCGTCGTCATCCGCGCTCCCTGGCGTCATGTTGCGTGGCTGCTGCCGTCATGTTGCGGCTCCGGTGCGACATGCTGTCAGTTATCAGGCCTCTGTCAAGCGATTTCGTAGCAATTTGGTATCTTAACAACGAAATCCCTTGTCGCGAGGCCTTTCTTCTGTAAGAGTCGCGACAACTCAGCCCAAGAGCACTAGGAGGTCGACGGTGACCACCCCGGTTGAGAACCCTGAACTCACCCGTCTGCGCAACTATGTCAACGGTGAGCTCGTGGACGCCAGAAGCGGCAGTTTCTCCGACGTCATCGATCCCTGCACCGGGGCAGCCTATCTTCAGGCGCCCATCTCCGGCCCGGAGGACGTCGACGCCGCCTACGCCGCCGCTGCCGCCGCCTTCGAGTCCTGGAGCCAGCTCACCCCGGGAGAGCGCGCCAACCTGTTGCTCAAGGTCGCCGACGCCATCGACGCCAGGGCCGACGAGCTGAACGAGGCCGAGTGCCTCAACACCGGCAAGCCGCGCGCCCGCATGGCCGAGGACGAGACCCCGGTGGCCGCCGACCACTTCCGGTTCTTCGCGGGCGCCGCGCGCACGCTGGAGGGGCCGACGTCGGGTGAGTTCCTCGCCGACCACACCTCCGTCATCCGCCACGAGCCGATCGGCGTCGTCGGCCAGGTCACGCCCTGGAACTACCCGATGATGATGGCGGTCTGGAAGATCGCCCCCGCGCTCGCCGCGGGCAACACCGTCGTGCTCAAGCCCTCGGACACCACCCCGGTCTCCACGGTGAAGCTGGCCGAGATCATCGGCGAGATCCTGCCGAAGGGCGTCTTCAACGTCGTCGTCGGGGACCGCGAGACCGGCGCGCTGGTCGTGGGGCACCCGACCGCCCAGATGGTCGCGATCACCGGTTCGGTCGGCGCGGGAATGGCCGTGGCCAGGTCTGCGGCCGACGACCTCAAGCGGGTCCACCTGGAGCTGGGCGGCAAGGCCCCGGTCATCGTCTTCGACGACGTCAAGGACCTCAAGGGCGCCGCCGAGGCCATCGCCACGGCCGGGCTGTACAACGCGGGCCAGGACTGCACCGCGGCCTGCCGCGTGCTGGTCCACGAGGACGTCCACGACACGTTCGTCGCCGCGCTCGCCGAGGCGGCGGCCGCCACCGTGACCGGCGACCTGTCCACCGAGGACGCCCTGTACGGCCCGCTCAACAACGCCGCCCAGCTGTCCAGGGTCGCGGGCTTCCTGGAGCGGGTCCCCGGCCACGCCAAGGTGCTGACCGGTGGTCAGCAGGTCGGGGAGAAGGGCTACTTCTTCGCCCCCACCGTCGTGGACGGCCTGCTGCAGGACGACGAGATGGTGCAGAACGAGGTCTTCGGCCCGGTCATCACCGTCCAGACCTTCTCCGACGAGGCGGACGCGGTGGCCAAGGCCAACGGCGTCCGGTACGGCCTGTCGAGCTCGGTCTGGACCTCCGACCACGGCCGGGCCATGCGGGTGTCGAAGCGTCTTGACTTCGGGGTCGTGTGGGTCAACACTCACATCCCGTTTGTCTCAGAAATGCCACACGGAGGCTTCAAGCACTCCGGTTACGGCAAGGATTTGTCGGTTTTCGGACTTCATGACTACCTTCGCGTCAAGCACGTCATGCACTACATCGGCGAATAGCCGCTAACAAGAGGGACACGCCTGGTATGACCGAAATCCAGGCGGGTGCAGAGGGGGAGTCGGAGGCGGCCGTCGCCGTCATCGCCGCCGGCTCCCCGGTGCCCGCCATCGAACTCGCCGGAGTCGTCAAGGAGTACCTTTCCCACGGGGAGGTCGTCCAGGCGGTCAAAGGGGTCACGCTGACCATCGCCGAGGGCGAGTTCTTCTCGCTCCTCGGCCCCTCCGGCTGTGGCAAGACGACCACCATGCGCATGATCGCCGGGTTCGAGGACCCGTCGCGCGGCACCGTACGGCTGCACGGCCAGGACGTCACCGACGTCCCCCCCAACAAGCGCGATGTGAACATGGTCTTCCAGTCCTACGCGCTGTTCCCGCACATGAACGTCTGGGAGAACGTCGCCTTCGGTCTCAGGCGCAAGAAGGTGGGGGCCGCCGAGATCAAGCGGCGCGTCGGCGAGATGCTGGAGATCGTGGACCTCACCGGGCGGGAGAAGCGCCGCCCCAAGGAGATGTCCGGCGGCCAGCAGCAGCGGGTGGCCCTGGCCCGCGCCCTGGTCAACAAGCCCAGGGCGCTCCTGCTGGACGAGCCGCTCGGTGCCCTGGACCTCAAGCTCCGCCAGGCCATGCAGATCGAGCTGAAGCGCATCCAGCGCGAGGTGGGCATCACCTTCGTCTACGTCACGCACGACCAGAGCGAGGCGCTCACCATGAGCGACCGCATCGCCGTCATGAACGACGGCCTGGTCGAGCAGCTCGCCTCCCCCCGCGAGATCTACGAGCGTCCGGCGACCGCCTTCGTGGCCGGGTTCATCGGCACCTCCAACCTGTTCAACGGCACCGTCGACCGGGTCGAGTCGGGCTGTGCCGTACTGCGGGCGGGGCAGACGGGACAGGGCGGGCAGGAGGGCCGGATCCTGGTGGCCGCGGACTCCCACCGGCCCGGGGACGCCATCGCGGTCACCGTGCGCCCGGAGAAGATCACGATTTCCGCCGAGGAGCCGGCGGGCGACGTCAGCGCCGTGCGCGGCACCGTCTCCGAGGTCGTCTACCTCGGTCTCTACAACAGCTACGCGGTGCGCCTCGCCGACGGCGCCGAGATCACCGTCTTCCAGCAGAACGCGCTAGACAGTACGAGCACGGCCGAGCGCGGCGAGGCCGTCTGGCTGTCGTGGCAGCCCCGCCACTCGTACGTGATCGGAAGTTGACTACAGCCATGCACCCTCGCACGAACCCCGCCCTCCTCCGAGGCATGACGCAGAGCCGTTCGGTCACCCGTCGCGACGCCCTCCGCCTGGCCGGGCTCTCCGCCGCTGGCCTCGCCCTGGCCGGCTGCGGCATCCAGGGCAAGAAGGCCGCCGCGCCGCCGCAGAAGGACGCGGTCACCGACTTCTGGGCCGCCAAGCAGAAGAACGGCACCCTGCGCTTCGCCAACTGGCCGCTGTACATCGACAAGGACGGCAAGAAGTACCCGTCGCTGGAGATGTTCACCGCCGACACCGGGATCCAGGTCGCCTACCAGGAGGCCATCCAGGAGGTCCCGTCGTTCTTCGGCAAGATCCAGCCGCTGCTCGCCGCGGGCCAGGACATCGGCTACGACCTGATGGTGCTGACCAACGGCGTCCACCTCGGCCGGGCCATCCAGCTGGGCTACCTGGCCCCGCTGGACCACGCCAAGCTGCCCAACTTCACCGCCAACGCCGCCCAGAAGGTCAAGAACCCGCCCTGGGACCCCGACAACGCCCACACCATCCCGTGGATGGTCGGCCTGACCGGCATCGCCTACAACCCGAAGTACGTCGACGAGGTCAAGAGCGTCCAGGACCTCTGGAACCCCAAGTACAAGGGCAAGGTCGGCATGCTGTCCGACAACGAGGAGATCGCCAACTTCGGGCTGTTCGCCCAGGGCATCGACCCCGACAAGTCGACGGAGGCCGACTGGCGCAAGGCGGGCGAGAAGCTCAAGGCGCAGCGGGACGCCGGGCTCGTGCGCAAGTACTACGAGAACGACTACGTCGACGCGCTCGCCAGGGGCGACGTGTGGATCACCATGGCCTGGTCGGGTGACATCTTCCAGCAGGTCGCCGAGGGCAAGGACCTCAAGTTCGTGGTCCCCCAGGAGGGCGGCACGATCTGGACCGACAACATGTGCATCCCCAAGACCGCGCAGAACCCGGTGGACGCGCTGACGTACATGGACTACGTCTACCAGCCCAAGATCGCGACCATGCTGGTCGAGGCCATCAACTACGTCACCCCGGTGCCCGTGACCAAGGACCTGGTCCTCGCCGACGCGGCCAAGAAGACCGGGGACGACAAGGCGGCGCTGGAGCAGCTGGCCAACAGCCCGATGATCTACCCCGCGGAGGTCGACATGGCCAGGCTGCGGTCCTACGTCACCCTCGACGCGGCGAAGGAGAAGGTCTTCGAGTCCATCTTCCAGCCGATCACGCAAGGCTGACGGTGAGCCCCCGGTGAAGCGTCTCGCCCCCTACCTGCTGATCCTGCCCGGCGGCATGTGGTTGCTGATCTTCCTGGTGGTGCCGATGGTCTTCATGGCCTCGGTCTCCACCCAGGAGGGCGACATGGTCAACGGCTTCGTCCAGACCTTCAACTTCTCGGTGTACGGCGACGCCCTGATGCAGTACCAGACGCAGTTCCTGCGTTCGGCGCTCTACGGCCTGGTGGCCACGGTCGTCTCCATCGCGCTGGCCTACCCGATGGCCTACTGGATCGCCTTCAAGGGCGGCGCGCGCAAGTCCACCTACCTGCTGCTGGTGCTGCTGCCGTTCTTCGTGTCATTCGTGCTGCGCACGGTGTCGTGGAAGTTCCTGCTCGCCGACGACGGCATGCTGCTGTCGCCGATGAAGTCGATGGGCCTGCTGCCCGCCGACTTCCACGTCCTGCAGACCACGGTCGCGGTGATCGGCGGCCTGGTCTACAACTACCTGCCCTTCATGATCCTGCCGATCTACGTGGCGCTGGAGCGGGTCGACCCCCGGGTGATCGAGGCCGCCCAGGACCTCTACGCGGCCAAGCGCGAGGCGTTCACCAAGATCGTGCTGCCGCTGTCGCTGCCCGGCGTGTTCGCCGGGGTGCTGATGACGTTCGTCCCCATGACCGCCGACTACGTCAACGCCGGGATCCTCGGCGGCCCGCAGAACACGATGATCGGCAACATCATCCAGACCGAGTACCTGGTCAACGCCGACTACCCGGTCGCGGCGGCGCTGTCGTTCACCCTGATGGCGGCGATGCTGATCGGCATCTTCGCCTACGCCAGGGCGCTCGGCACCGAGAACGTGCTGGAGGCGGCGGCCCGATGAGCGCACCACGAACCGCCACGGTCACGGCCGGGGAACGGGCCGACGCCGGAACCCCCGGGCCGCGGCGGCCGAAGACCCGGCTGGGCGACCGGCTGCTCAAGATCTACGTCTGGCTCATCATCGCCTGGCTGTTCCTGCCGATCGCGGTGATGATCGTGTTCGGCTTCAACGACACGCAGAGCAAGTCGAACGTGAACTGGCAGGGGTTCACCCTCAAATGGTGGACCCGGCTCGGCGACTACCCCGAGCTGGTCGCAGCCGTGGGCAACTCGCTGAAGATCGCCCTGCTCGCCACGCTGATCACGACGGTGGTCGGCACGCTCATGGGCCTGGCCCTGGGCCGCCACCGCTTCCGCGGGCAGGGCGCGACCAACCTGGTGCTGTTCGCCGCGATCGCCTCGCCCGAGCTCGTGATGGGCGCCTCGCTGCTGTCGCTGTTCGTCAGCCTCGGCGTGGGCACCGGCTTCTGGACCGTGGTCGTCGCGCACGTGCTGTTCTCGCTGTCGTTCGTGGCCATCACCGTGCGGGCCCGGGTGGTCGGGCTCGACCGGTCGGTCGAGGAGGCCGCCAGGGACCTGGGCGCGTCCACCTGGGTGACCTTCTGGCGGGTGACGTTCCCGATGATCCTGCCCGGCGTCGTCTCCGGCGCGCTGCTGGCGTTCGCGCTGTCCATCGACGACTTCGTGATCACCCAGTTCACCAGCGGCGCCCTCCAGACGTTCCCGCTGTGGATCTGGGGAGCCACCCGTATCGGGGTCCCGCCGCAGGTCAACATCCTGGGAACGCTTATATTCGCGGTAGGCGTCGTGATCGCCGTGATCAACACGGTGAACACTCGCCGCCGAACCTAGCTGCCGTCAAGCCCCGTGCCATCGGTGGATGGCACGGGGCTTCGGTGTATCAAGATCCTCGGCAGAGAACAGGGAGGCGAGATCGGATTCAGGCGGGGGGAACCCGCGCGTGATCTTCATGATCCCGCGATACACACAACAACACTTTGACTCACGTAGGGAAGTGAGATTTGTGGATCCGCTGAAGGCTCTTGCTGACGCGGAGCGCAAGCCGTACTGGCTCGACAGTCCGGCGAAACCCGAGCCGCTGCCGCGGCTCTTCGGAAACACGACCGCCGATCTCGCGGTGGTCGGAGGTGGCTTCTCGGGGCTGTGGACCGCCCTGATGGCCAAAGAGCGCGACCCGTCGCTCGACGTGGTCCTGCTCGAAGGTCGCAAGATCGGCTGGGCGGCGTCCGGCCGTAACGGGGGCTTCGCCATGGCGACGCTCACCCACGGCATCGCCAACGGCCTGGAACGCTGGCCCGAGGAGATCGAGACCCTCGAACACATGGGACTCGCCAACCTCGACGAGCTCGGCGAGACCGTCGCCCGGTACGGCATCGACTGCGGCTACGAGCGCACCGGTGAGCTGCACGTGGCCACCGAGCCGTGGCAGCTGGAGGAGATGAACGAGAGCGTCGAGGTCGCCAGAGACCTGGGTGTCCGCTTCGACACCCTTGACCAGGAGCAGGTCAGGGCGGAGGTGAACTCGCCCACCTACATCGGAGGCCACTGGGAGCGCGACGGCTGCGCCATGCTCGACCCCGCCCGGCTGGCCTGGGGGCTCCGGGAGGCATGCCTCTCCCTGGGGGTACGTGTTCACGAGCACACACCCGTCCGGCACATGAAGGACACCGGGACGAGCATGGACCTGCTCACCCCGTACGGCACCGTCAAGGCGGGCAAGGTCGCACTCGGCACCGGCGTGTTCCAGCCGCTGCTGCGGCGGCTGAAGCACTTCCTGGTGCCGGTCTACGACTACGCGCTGATGACCGAGCCGCTGTCGGCGGAGCAACTCGCCTCCGTCGGCTGGCACAACCGGCAGGGCGTCGGCGACTCGGCCAACCAGTTCCACTACTACCGTCTGACCTCGGACAACCGCATCCTCTGGGGCGGCTACGACGCGGTCTACTACAACGGTGGGAAGATCAAGCCGGAGTACGAGCAGCGCGACGAGACCTTCGCCAAGCTGGCGGAACACTTCTTCACGACGTTCCCCCAGCTGTCCGGGCTGCGCTTCACCCACAGGTGGGGCGGCATCATCGACACCTGCAGCAGGTTCAGCGCCTTCTACGGTCAGTCGCACGGCGGGCGTCTCGCCTACGCCGCCGGCTACACCGGCATGGGGGTCGGCGCGACCCGCTTCGGGGCCAACGTCATGCTCGACATGCTCTCCGGTGAGCGGACCGAGCGGACCGAGCTCCGGATGGTCAAGGAGAAGCCGCTGCCGTTCCCGCCCGAGCCGGTCCGCTCGGTCGGGATCCAGATGACCCGCTGGTCGATCGCCCAGGCCGACCTCCACCAGGGCCGCCGCAACCTCTGGCTGCGCACCCTGGACCGGATGGGCCTCGGCTTCGACTCCTAGGGCGTCCCGGTCCTCATCGGCGCCCCGGTCCCGGCCGGTGTCCCCGGCCTGGCCGGTGCCCCGATCGTCGCCGTCCGCATGCCGTACGGCTCCGCGCCCCCGCCTCGGGTGCGCGGGGCCGTACGCGCGGGTCCGGTTCTCGCGGCTTCCGTGCCGTGCCCGGTTCGCGGGGCCGTACAGTCTTGGGACATGAGCGAGAGGGTGGAGTTCGACGCCGACGGGATCACGCTCGTCGGCGACCTGCGCGGGCCCGCCGGGTCCGGCCCGCATCCGGCGCTGGTGCTGACCGGGCCGTTCACCGGGACGCGAGACCAGGTCACCGGGCTGTACGCGGCCAGGCTGGCCGAGGCGGGATACGTGACGCTGGCCTTCGACCACCGCAACTGGGGTGAGTCGGGCGGCGCGCCACGCGGGCACGAGGACCCGCAGGGCAAGCTGCACGACCTGCGGGCCGCGGTCTCACTGCTGCGCTCGCGCCCCGAGGTGGACGGCGACAGGATCGGCGCGGTCGGGATCTGTCTCGGCGCGGGGTACGCGCTCAGGTTCGCCGCCTTCGACCCCCGGGTCGGGGCCTTCGCGGGCATCGCCGGGGCCTACAACAACCCCTACGGCATGCGCGCCGCCATGGCGGGCGGCTACCGGGACGCGCTGGCCTCTCTCACCGACGTGCTGGAGCGCCAGGACCGGGGCGGACCGGTGGAGTACATCCCCGCCGTGGCCGAGGACGGCGAGGCGGCCATGCCCGGCGACGAGCCGTTCGCCTACTACGGGACCGGGCGCGGAGCCTCCCCGCTCTGGCGCAACGAGGTCACCCGGGCCTCTCTCCGCGAGCTGATCACCGTGGACAACATGACCGGCGCCGACTTCCTGTCCCCCAAACCCGGCCTGATCGTGCACGGCCTGGTCGACCGCTTCTGCTCCCCGGAGGGGGCGGAGGAGGCCTACCGGCGCATGGACGAGCCCAGGAGGATCGTCTGGCTGGACGCCCGGCTCCACACCGACCTCTACGACACCGAACCCCACATCACCCACGCCGTCGAGGCGGCCACGGCCTTCCTCACCGAACACCTCCGGAGCCGGTCCTCACAGTGATCCGGGCTGGGACCGGGAGCCGTGCCCCGATAGGTGTACATCCATCGGTGTATCGGGGGGATGGGTCTGGATGACGATGTCCGGGCGGGGGTGGCCGGACATCGTTGACGGTGTGACGACGCGACGTATCGACGTACTCGACGTGCTCAGGGGCGTCGCCATCATGGGCACCCTGGGCACCAACATCTGGATCTTCGCCAGTCCGGAGGGACCGGCCGGGGTCATGAAGGCGCTGGGCGACCCCGGGGTCCTGGAGACCTTCCTGCGGTTTCTGACGAACGGCAAGTTCCTGGCCCTGCTCAGTCTGCTGTTCGGGGTGGGGATGGAGCTGCAGTACCGCTCGGCCGTACGGCGCGGCGCCACCTGGCCCGGCTGGTACCTGTGGCGAACGGCGCTGCTGTTCGTCGAGGGACTGCTCCACTATGTGCTGATCTTCGAGTTCGACGTGCTCATGGGCTACGCCGTGGTCTCGGTCCTGGCGGCGTTCCTTATCGGCCGGAGCGACCGAGTGGTCAGGGCCTGGATGATCACGGTGGGGGCGGTGTTCGCCGCGCTGATCGGCCTGGCCACCTTCGCCATGTTGTACGGCGTGGCCTCCATGACCTCGCCCGCTCAGAGGGAGTCCTCGACGCTGTTCTCCGAAGGGAGCTATCTCGACCAGGTCGCCGCCAGGATCCACCTGGTCGTCGTCTACCGGATCGAGGCCGTGCTCATCCTCCCGCTCGGCGTCGTGCTCTTTCTGCTCGGCTCGCGGCTGGTGCGCGCCGGGGTGTTCGAGGACTCGGGACGGGGCGCCGCCCTGCGCCGGAAGCTGATGCTCGTCGGGTTCGGCCTGGGCGCGCCGCTCAACCTGCTGACCGCCTTCGCCGGGGACACCTGGTTCCTGGTCGACCGCTACCTGTTGCCGCCGCTGGTCGCGCTGGGCCTGCTCGCGCTGACGACGACCCTCGTGCACCGGATGAGCGGTGCTCCGGGCCTGGTCAGAAGGGGACTGACGGCCGTCGGCCGTACCGCGTTGAGCTGCTACGTCTTCCAGAACCTGGCCGGGGCGGTCCTCTGCTACGGCTGGGGGCTGGGTCTGGCCGCGAGGTTCGACGGACTGCGGCCGTGGTGGGTCGCGGGCGCGTGGGCGGGTATCTGCGTCGCGTTCATGACCCTGTCCACGCTATGGCTGCGCCGCTTCGAGCAGGGGCCCCTTGAGCTCGTCCGGCAGTGGGCCCACAGCGCGCCGCAGCGCCTGGCGTGGCCTCGGCCCCGGTCCGGTCCGGAGGGGGCTGATAAAATGACCGCCAGTTCTCTCCGGCGTTAGGGTCCAGTTTGTCGCGGAAGGTCATTGGCACCGTCGCCGCCCTTCTGCTTGTCCTGTTCGCCGTCGTCCACGCGCCGCTCCAGGTGCCTCACGACCTTCACCACGAGCCCGGCCTCGCCGTCACGCTGGCCGGTGGCGCGGTGCTTCCCCCGCACCTCCCGCATTCGAATCCGAGCCCGAGCCCGAACCCGGATCCGGGACCGGCGGGGCACTTCCTGGCTCCGCCGGACACCGCGCAGGGGCCGCCCGCGGGGGCGACGTGGACCCCCCGTCCCCACCGGGCCGCGCCTCCCGTCGCGCGGGCCGTACACACCTCCGCCGAACCCCGGGCGCCTCCGTCCGGCGATCTCTGACACCTGACACCGAGATCGTCCGTCCTACGGAGGCCTTCCATGTTCTACGAATGTGCGTTCACCATGCCCGGAATCCGCCCGGAAGGGGGACACCGTGGCACTGGGTGACGCTCTCATCGCCCTCGGCGGCTCCTTCCTCGCCGCCGGAATCATCGCCAGGCTCGGCGCCCGGATCGGGCTGCCGACGATCCCCCTGTTCATGCTCGCGGGCATCATCTTCGGCCCGCACACTCCCGGGCTCGCCCTGGTGGAGAACCCGGCCGACCTGAAGGTCATCGCCACGCTCGGCCTGATCTTCCTGCTGTTCTACCTCGGTATCGAGTTCTCCCTCGACGACCTGGCCGCCGGCGGCAAGCGGCTGGTGTTCGCCGGGGTGACCTACATCGTGCTCAACGTCGGCGGCGGCCTGGCGTTCGGGTTCGCCCTCGGCTGGGGCTCCCGGGAGGCGCTGGTCCTGGCCGGGGTGATCGGAACCTCCTCCTCGGCCATCGTGACCAAGCTGCTCGTCGACCTCGGGCGGCTCGGCAATCCGGAGAGCCGCCTCATCCTGGGCATCGTCGTGGTCGAGGACGTCTTCCTCGCCCTCTACCTGGCCATTCTGCAACCGGTGCTCAGCGGCGCCGACTCCTTCGCCGCCGCCGCGCTCTCCTTCGGCAGGGCGTTCGCCTTCCTGATCGCGCTGACCGCGCTGGCCAGGTGGGGCGCCCGGCTGGTGGACAAGCTCGTGACGACCAGGGACGACGAACTGCTCGTGGTGACGTTCACCGGGCTGGCGATCCTCACCGCGGGTGTCGCGGAGGAACTCGGCGTCTCCGACGCCATCGGCGCCTTCATGATCGGACTCATCCTGAGCTCGACCAGGGCGGCACCGCGCATCCGCGAGCTCGTCCACCCGCTCAGGGACGCCTTCGCGGCCCTGTTCTTCTTCGCCTTCGGGCTGTCCATCGAGCCGGGGGACATGCTCTCCGTCGCCTGGCCCATCGCGGCCGCGGTGGCGATCACGCTGGTGCTCAACGTCCTGGCCGGCGGGCTGGCCGCCAGGATGAACTCCTTCGGCATGACGGAGGGGGTCAACGTCTCGCTGACCGTGCTCTCGCGTGGTGAGTTCGCCCTGGTCCTGGCGACCATGGCGCTCGCCGCGGGACTGGACGGCAGGCTCGCGCCGTTCATCGCCGGATACGTGCTCGTGCTCGCCCTGTTCGGGCCGCTGATCGCCAGCCGCTCCGACTGGATCGCCCGCGTGCTCGCGGGCAGGCTGGCGCGGACACGGGAACGGGCCGTCTCCCGGCCGGGCTAGTTCCGCGCGCCTTCGCGGCCCTGCACCACTGCGCCCCTGACCTTCAACCGCGCCTCCGCGTGCCCTACGGCAGGCGTGCCCGTGGCGATCCGTCGCCGGTGAGGTCCCGGGCCCACGGCGGGTCGGCTCCCGGCACCGAACAGGTGAGAGCGGCGACCCGGGCCGCGAAGGCCGCCGCGTCCCCGGCCCGGTCGAGGTCGAGGGTGTCGAGCCGCCCGCCGAGCAGGCCGTGTGAGCGCAGCCGGTGCAGGAGGGCGGCGGTGAAGGAGTCGCCCGCGCCGACGGTGTCCACGACCGTGACGACGGGAGCGGGCACCGTCACGCGCTCGCCGTCCAGGGAGACGAGCGCGCCCTCGGGCCCGCGGGTCACCACGACCAGCCGCGCGCCCGCGGCGTGCCAGGTGTCGCAGGCCCGCTCGGCCTCCTCGCCGGGGTGGATCGCCTCCAGGTCGTCGTCGCTCAGCTTGACGATGTCGGCCAGCGCGCACCACCGGAGCATCCGTTCCCGGTAGACGGCCAGGTCGACGAACCCGGCACGGACGTTGGGGTCGATCGAGACGGTCGCGCGGGCGGCGATCCGCGCCAGCAGCTCCTCGATGCGATCCGCGCCGGGGGCGTGGACCAGGGCGATGGAGCCGGTGTGCAGGCAGGAGACGTCGCCGGCCCGCTCGGCGGTCAGCTCCGCCGTGCTCCACTGCCAGTCGGCCGAGCCCTCCGCGTAGAAGGAGTAGGCGGCCTGCCCCGACTCGTCCAGCGTGGCCACCGCGAGCGTGCTGGGCTCGGCGGCGCTCACGCAGCCGGTCAGGTCGACTCCGGAGGCGTTGAGATGGGCGCGGAACAGGGCGCCGAAGGAGTCGTGGGAGAGCCGCCCGAGAAAGCGGGTGGGCGTGCCGAGCCGGGAGAGGGCCACGGCGGTGTTCGCGGGGCTGCCGCCGGGCAGGACGCGCAGGGTGAGCTCGCCCCGCGCGCTCCCGGTGACGAAGCCGTCGGCGACGCACTCACCGAGCACGGCGACCTGGCCATCGGACATGTGGGCCCGCCCTTTCTGAGACGGCCTGACGGGAGGCGCTCCGTCGGCGTCTCCGGCCCGTCACGGCCGATTCCTGCGGTCGCGGGTCCGAACCGTCGTCGCGCCCGCTCTCCCCCGGAGCGTCGCACAGTCGTGCCCGGAACCGGAGGGTCGCGATCGCGCCGGAACCGGAGGATCGCACAGTCGTGCCCGGAACACCGAACCGGGACGCCCACCGGTTCGATGTGGTCGGCGACCCATGAAAAGGGCGGGCCGTAAACCCGCGAAAAAGGGCGGGCCGCGACCGTGTGAAGCCTGGGGCGGATGAGGCGTCCGGCCGGCGCCCTCCGGGATATTCGTATTCGTATTTTGTCGGTGGTTTCCGTGCAGGTGAGAGTGGGCTTTCGCGGCGGAGAGTAGTCCGATGTCGCCGAACGGTTATTGACTCTCGATGAAAACAATATTATCCATGTCTGTTATGGATGTCGGCGGATGAGGTGCCGAAATCCTCGCAGGGGTGCCCGAGGCCGTGTAGCCCGATGTGTGGAGATCGCCTTTCGGCTCCCCGGAACCCGTATGCACTGAATCGCATTAACGGAGAGGCCATTGCCCACAGCGCATATCGTCCAGTTACCGTTTCCCTCGACCAGTGAGCCGCAACGCGACCTGCGCCGCTATTACGATCTGTACGAACGGGAGTTCGCGCGCCTCTTCCCGGAGTTCTTCATTCCGGAGGCGAGCCTCTGGGAGATGCCCCTGTGGGTCGCCCACATCACCGCGCTGCTCGACGAACTCGACGTCGAGTCCACCTACGTCGACCTGAGCTCCACCGCCTCCCCGGACGACTGCCTGCGCGCGCTCGTCGAGGTGAGCGCCCCCGGAGACGCGATACTGCTCAGCCCGCTGGCACAGAACTTCGACCTGGCCCTGCGCGTCAGCCGCCCCCTGAAGCAGATGGGGCGGATCACCGTGATCGGGGGGAACATGGCGCCTCTCGCCACTCCCGGCGACGTCAGCAGGGTGGTCAGGGGACAGGTCGGGATCGAGCAGTTGCGCGCGGTCCTCCGCCCCGAGACCTCGGCCGACGGACTCGTGTCGGTGCGCAGCCGTTCCGGGATCGCCGAGGAGCGCATCAGCTGGGTGCCCCAGTACCGCCATCTCGGAGGATACGCGGGACGGGTCCCCCTGCTGCGGCTCAACGCCAGCCACGGCTGCCTCTACAAGTGCCGCTTCTGCGGAGACGCCTGGAGCCAGCAGCTCACCCTCGTCGAGACGGACGCGCTCGGGCGGGAGGTCGACCAGTTCGCCGAGCGCTACCCCGGTACGCGGCTGGTCTACATCGGGGACAAGACGTTCGGCCAGTCGCGTGAGGCCGTGCGGAACCTGCTCACGGTCTTCCGCGACAGGCCCGGCTACCGCTTCATCGTGCAGACGCACGTCCTGGCCGTACGCCCCTGGGTGCTGGACGCGATGTCCGAACTGGGCGTCGTGGCGGTCGAGCTCGGGTTCGAGTCCGCCGACACCGAGATGCTCCGCGAGTCGGGAAAGCTGTCGCGGGGCCTTGACCACTACCGCGACAGCCTGCGGGCGATCGACCGGCGGGGCATGCGCGTGGTGCTCAACGTGATGGGCGGCCTCGCCGCGGAGACGGAGAACGGCCACGCCGAGACGGTCCGCTGGCTGCGGGAGTGCGCCGACGTCGTCTGGCTCGCCAACCTCTACAACTTCGTCCCCTACCCCCTGGTGCCCGACTTCCCCGTACTGCGCCCGCGCATCCACGACTGGGACTTCGCGCACTGGCGGGAGGACGCGCCCGTGGTGTTCGAGCCCTATCACCTCACGCCCGGCAGGAGCTGGGAGTTGTTCGTGGAGAAGGTGGAACTCATGACAGATCTTCTGGCCGGAAGGCGCGAAGCGGAGGACGCATGCCTGAAGTGAGAGAGTCGTCCTTCGACCCCGCCGTCCTTGTCGCCGCCGCCGAATCGGCGCCCGTCCGCGTCGCCGCCGCGCCCGGCTGGGCCGGAGTGCCCACGCTGTTCGGGGCGGATCTGGTGACCGACTGGGACCGCCTGCCGTCCGAGCCCTCCACGTGGGTGGCCGCCGGGGTCCCCTTCGACGGGACCACCAGCTCCAGGCCCGGCGCGGCCGAGGGACCGAGGGCGATGCGCGCGTCGAGCCTCGTCTATTCAAGTTCCCTGTCCACCCGTGCGGTCGAGCCGATGACGGACATGCGGACGGGCAAGGAGTTCGAGTACGGACATCCGGTGGTCGTGGACGCCGGAGACCTGTCCGTCTTCCCCAGCGACCCGATGGCGACGGTCGCCTCCGTGGCCTCGGGAACGCGGGCGCTGCTGGACGGCGGGCGTCGCGGCATATTCCTCGTCGGGGACCACTCGTGCACGATCGGCACCTTCACCGGCTTCTACCTGGCCATGAGGGAGACCGTCCCGCCGGAGCGGATCGGGTTCGTCAACCTCGACCACCACTTCGACTACGGCGATTCGAGCCGTCTGCACGGGCCCATCTACCACGGGTCCAACTCCCGCAGGATCTCCGAGCTGCCCGGGATGAGACCGGAGAACATCGCCTTCGTCGGGGTCGGCGACGTGACACGCCGCGACCAGCTCCGCCACCTGGTCGACCGCGGCCACTCCGTGATCGCGGCCCCCGAACTGCGCGACGACGCCCGGCCGGTCGCCGCCCTCGCCGAGCGGCTGGGGGAGAGCTGCGACGTCGTCTACATCTCGACCGACATCGACATCCTCGACTGCTCCGTCGCCCCCGGGACGGGCAACGTCACCCTCGGAGGGCTGACGGGCTCGGCGTTCCTGGATGTCTGGGAAATCCTGCACGGTCTGCCCGTCGGGGCCTTCGACATCGCCGAGGTCGCGCCCCGTCTCGATCCGACGGGCCGGACCCCGCAGATCGCGGCCAGGCTGCTCTTCGAGGCCGTCTTCCGACTTCACAAGGGGTGATCCATGACCCGTTCCGAACATGCCACGCGAAGCCCGCACGACGCGTCCGATCCGGTCAGGGTCGACGTCCTCACGGTCGACGTCCCCCCGTCCTGGTTCGCCGAGGCCGGGGCCGCGTCCTGGGCGGACGGGGCCGCCGAGCACCTGTCCGGCGGAGGCTCGGTCACGATCCGGCTGGCCGGTGAGGACCTCTCCCTGCCCACCGCGGAGCTGATCTCCAGGGCGAGGGCCGCGCTGCTGGCCGTCACCACCGTCATGAGGCGCGAGCACCTGCTGCCCGGCGACGCCTACGTCGAGGTCGACGAGGAGAGCTACGGCACGCCGACGGTGCCCCGGGGGAGGTCCCGGTTCCTGCTGCCCCACCAGGACGGGGCGCATTCGAGCTTCCTCACCCCCCGCAGGGAGAACGACCGCCACGGCATCACCGACGACCGGATGTTCTCGAACACGGTCTTCTTCAAGCGCCCCTCCCACAAGATGTACCAGGGTTTCCTGATCACCCATCGCGGGGCGTTCCCCGGCGAGACGTACTACTACAACCTCATCGCCCTGCTGGTCGAGGCCTACCGGGTACGGTCCGGCGCGCCACCGGAACGCGGCGAGGACGTCGAGCGGTTCCTCGGCGACAACATCGCGCGCTCCCTGCGGTTGAGCGACGTGCACCGTTCGCGTTACCTGACGCTGGGCTCCCTGCTCGGCTCGGCCAACCCGGCCCACCACGTGCTCCCCAGCGGCCCCCGCGCCGAGAGCGAGCTGTGGCCGGAGCAGTACGCCTCGATTCCCGGGATCTGGGAGCTGGTCGAGGGCTGTCCCTGCGGCGCATGTGAGGGCCCCGGGGCCGTACTCGTCTGCCACTCGACCTTCGAGACACTCGGCGTTTCCTGGCCGGGGGTGCGGGAACGCTACGAGAGCACGGTCGTCGGCGGGCGGGGGGATCTGCTCATCGGCAACAATCTCTCCCAGATGCACGCGGCCTTCTCGGCCAGGAACCGGCAGATCTGTCCCGTCTGCATCGTCGTCGACAAGCCCGCCGGACCCGGGTACGAATCGTGGCTCGCCAGGGAGTGGGACCAGGGGCTCGCCAGGCTGGGGGTGACGGCGTGAAACGCGAACACGAGAGCGCGCGGGCGCTGGCGATCCACGAGGCGGGCCACCTCCTCGTGGGGTGGGCGCAGACGGTCGTCTCGGTGAGCGCGAGTGTGTGGTCGCCGAAGGGGTTCACCTTCACCGAGGTCGGCGCGGACGCCGACTGGACCGCGGCGGAGGAGAAGACGCGCAGCATCGCCGCGCAGGTGGCCGTCGCCGTCGCGGGCGGCGCGGCCGAACTGGCCGTGGCCGGAGAGCCGGGCGTCTCGCGGCTCGCGGAGATTCCGCTGGACGACATCCTCGGGGCGACCGGAGGCATCGACTTCCAGCTCGCCCAGGAGTGGCTCGCCCTCCAGCGTCACGATCCCAGCCAGGACTCGATCGAACTGGAGATCGTCGACGTCTTCCGGCTGGTCGCCGTCGACCTGTCCGCCTCCCGGGTCACCTCGGCCCTCGGCGCGCTGGCGGACCTGTTCCTCAGCAGGCGGGCCGCCCGGCCGCGGGAGGAGGTGAGCATCCGCCTGGACGAGCCCGAGGTCCGCGACATCGTGGCCGGCCTGACGCTTCGCGCGGACTATCCGCTCGGCCGTACCACCACACCGAACATCACCGAAGTGACGACACGTTAGGGGCACCCAGGGAATTGGAGACGGGAACGATCGGCATCACCACCAGGCGCGTCACCCTCGACGACCCCGTGGCCGCGCTCGACTGGGCGAAGGCCGTCGAGGGAGGGCCGCCCCAGCTCTCGGTCCGCTGGCTCGTCTGTCACGGCGCGGGGTTCGACCGGCCCTGCGAGTACGCCGTCGCCTACGCCGAGGGGCGGCCGGTCGCGGTCGCCGTGTTCCACCTGCGGTTCGACACCGACGACCACACGAAGTACCGGTTGTCGAACCACATCGACGCCGCCGGCCCCGGCCTGCCGTTCGAGGGGGCGGAGGATCTGCTCGGGGAGCCGTCCGTCGTGGTCGTCGCGCCCAGCTCATACGTGTCCGGCCTGCACGTGGCGGCGGACGCCGGGCGGCGTACGGCGAGAGCCGCCGCCGGCGCCCTGCTGCGGCTGGTCGGACGGGTGGCCGCCGAGTCCGGAGCGGGCTCGGTGTTCCTCCCGCACCTCCCCGATCCCGCGCCCGGCTGGCTCGCCGAGGAGATCTCCGGCCCCTCCCACCTGTTTCCCATGGGGGCCTCGGCGTATCTCGACCTCGGCGGGATGTCGACGTTCGGCGAATATCTCTCGGGGTTCACCGCGAAACGCAGGCGTGAGGTCGTGCGTGAACGCCGGGCCTTCGCCGCGGCGGGGCTGCGGATAGAGACATCGCCGGTCGTGACGGTCTCCTCCGATGTCGTGCGGCGGCAGGTCGGTCACTACCGGAGATACGGCCTTGTTTCCAGCGAAGAACGGATATCAGGGCAATTTCACTCTTTGCAGAAAGAATATGAGGGAAGGCTGCTTTTCCTTAAGGTGATACGCGGTGACTCCGGCGTCATCGGCCATGTGCTCGCGATCCAGGAAGCGGACTGGCTCGTGCCGAAACTCGCGGGATTCGAGGGCAGGGAGGGGTTCGCGTATTTCGAGGCCACCTACTATGCGATGATCGAATGGGCGCTGAGAGGCCCGAGGTGCGCCCGGATCGACTACGGAGGCGCCGCCATCGACGCGAAGGTCCGGCGAGGCTGCCGAGTTCGCCCGCTTCAGGGGGCGCTGCTGCTGCCACGGTGACCGAGCCTTCGGCACGGAGACCCGGGCGGCGCCCCGACGGAGGGAACGGCCCGAGTCGCTTTGGAGATGGGAAGCTGCCTTGTTGCAGAGTGTGGAAGTCCCGGACGAGGAACTGCTGGCCAGGAGCATGGCGGGGCAACTGGCCGACCGGTTGCCGCCCGGCAGCCGGGTTTCGCCGTGGCGGCGCGGTGCCGACTACGCCGCCCTGCTCGTCGAGGTCGACGGCGAACGGCGTTTCGTGCTCCGGGTGCCCCTCCGGGAGATCGCCCCTTCCGCGTACGACGGCACGGTCGACTTCGGCGCGGTGCTCGAACGGGAGGCCCTGGTCCACGGGGTCCTCGCGGACGCGGGTGTTCCCGTGGCCTCCCTCAGAGGGTGGCAGCGCGCCCGCGGTGAGGACACGCGCTCGTGGATGCTCCTGGACTTCGTCGCAAATGACGAGGTGGCCGAACTCGGTGCCGCGCAACTCCGCCGCCTCGGCGAGGTCCTCAGGCTGATCCACGGGATACCGGTGCCCGCGTCCCTGCGGGCGCGGCTGGGAGCCGAGTGCGCTCCGGAGGCGATGGTCGAGCGGGTCGCGATCCGGGTGGGCGCGCTGGCGGAGCGGGTGCCGGTCAGGGGCCATCGGGCGCTGGTCGAGGCGGCCACGGCGGTGATCAGGAAGCGTTCGGCCGGGGCCCTCCACCTGCTCCACATGGACCTGCGCCCGGAGAACCTCTGCTTCCGCGGGGACGACCTTGTCGCGGTGATCGACCTGTCCAACTGCACCATGGGCGATCCCGCGGCCGAACTCGGCCGGATGAGGGCGTACGGCCTGCTGGGAGCGCCGCTCCTGACCGGCTACGGCTCGCCGGAGGGGGACCCGCCGGGAGAGGACACGGTGGCCGCCTACGCGGCCGACACCTTCGCGCTGCTCGGCCTGCTCGGCACCGACGAGTTCGCCGACCAGGCGCTGGTCGACAGGGGAACGGCGGGGCTGGAGTGGTGCGAGAAGGTGCTGTGCGGTTGACCCGCGAAGCGGGAACGGCACCGAAGGCGCCGTGCGGGTGACCTCGTGCGGGGACGGCGCGAAGGGGGAGATTCCGTACGGGTGACCCGGTGCGGGGGTGATGTGACGGGGGAGGTTCGTACGGGTGAGCCGGTGCGGGATCGATGCGACGAGGGAGATTCCGTACGGGTGAGCCGGTGCGGCGGGGAAGGCGCCGTGGGGGTGAGCCGGGACGGCCGAGGGGGCGGGAAGCGTGGTGCGGGGGGATCGCTGTGACGCTTGACGGGGAACGCCGTGCGGGTGACCCGGTGCGGGTGGCGGAGAGGAGGAGTGCCGGTTGGCCGCCCCTGGCGGCACTGCTCCCCGAGCCGGGCCCGGTGACGGCGCTCACCTGGGCGACCGCCTTCAGGACGGTCGGGCGGGGCCTGTTCATCACGATCAGCGTGATCTACTTCACCTCCTCGGCCGGCATGTCGGCGGTCGAGGTGGGTCTCGGCCTGTCGATCGCCTCCGCCGCCGGGCTTCTCGGCGGCCTGCCCGCGGGGCGTCTCGCCGACCGGTTCGGCCCGCGCGGCGTCACCGTCGCGTTCTCCGCGGCCGGCGCCGTCCTCACCTGTGGCTACGTCGTCGTGGACGGCTTCGCGGGCTTCGTGCTCACGGCGGGTCTGGCGACCTTCGCCGAGGCCGCCGAGCAGACCGCGCGCAGTGCCCTGATCGGCGTGGCCGTCCCCCCGGACAGGCGGGTCCAGGCCAGGGCCTACCTCCGTGCCGTCACGAACGTGGGCTGGTCGGTCGGAGGGCTGGGCGCGGCGGTCGCCCTCCACTACGGCACCCGGCCCGTGTACCTGACGATGATCTTCGGGTGCTCGGTCTGCTACCTGGCCGGGGCGCTGCTGACCCTCAAGGTTCCCGCCGCCCGGACACCCGTACAGGCCGCTGACGAACCCGTGTGGGCGGTGCTGCGCGACCGCCCCTACGCACTGCTCGCCCTGCTGAACGGGGTGCTGTCCGTACACGGCGGCCTGCTGACCGTGTCGATCCCGATCTGGGTCGTCGAGCGCACCACCGCCCCCACGGCGACGGTGGGGGTGATGATGATGCTCAACACCGTCGCCGTCACCCTCCTGCAGGTCCGTTTCAGCCGGGGAACCGAGAACATCGAGGGCGCGGCGCGCGCGCAGCGCCGCTCAGGGCTGGCCCTCCTCGTCTCCTGCCTGTTGTTCGCCGCCTCCGCCGGCCGGTCCGAGTGGGTCGCGGTCACGGTGCTGGCCGCGGGCGCGCTCGCCCACGTCGTGGGAGAGCTGCTCCAGGCCGCGGGATCGTGGGGCCTGTCCTACGAGCTCGCCCCGGCTTACGCGCTCGGGCAGTACCAGGGGTTCTACGGGATGGGCTACCAGCTCGCGAACATCCTCGCGCCCGCCCTGCTCACCACCGTCGTGATCGCCTGGGGAGAGACGGGGTGGGCGCTGTTCGGAGTGGTCTTCGCGCTGGCCGGGCTCGCCGTGCCGCCTGTCGCGCGCACCGCGACCAGGACGGTCACCACCGGCTAGCCGGGGGGCTGGTCGTCGGCGGCCTCGTGGGCAGGATCGGAGACGGAGGAGGAACCCGCGTTGCGGGCGGGGGCGGACCCCGCGGCGGCGACCACCACTCCCGAGGTGCCGTCGACCGTGATCCTCTGACCGGTGACGATGTGCTCGGTCGCGTGGGCGACGCCGACCACCGCGGGGATGCCGTACTCGCGGGCGACCACCGCGCCGTGCGAGTTCGCGCCGCCCATCTCCATCACCAGGCCGCCCGCGGTGAGGAACAGCGGGGTCCAGCCGGGGTCGGTCGAGGGGCAGACCAGGATCTCACCCGGATCGAGGTGGGCGCCGACCGGGTCGAGCACCACCCGGGCGATCCCGGTGACGGTGCCCGCCGAGGCGGAGGTGCCGGTCAGCGCGCCGTCCACCGGCACCGCCGAGGCGACGGCCTCCGGTTCGGTGCCGTCCGACAGCACGATCCGGGGCAGGTGCCTGCGCCGCCGCTCGCGGGCGGCGTCCTCGCGCCGCCGGGAGACGAGCGCCCGCAGTCCGCCCTCCGAGAAGGACGGGTCCGACGAGCCCGAAGAAGAGGGAGCGGTCAGGGCGGTCCTGACCTCCCGCACCGTCAGGAAGAAGACGTCGCCGGGGGAGTCGACGAGGCCGCGGGCGGCCAGATCGGCGCCGACGGTCCTCAGCTCGGCGCGCATCGCCGCCAGGACGGTCACCATGGAGAACTTGGGCAGCTCGCGGAGACCGGCCAGGGCCCGTGCCCGGCCGAGGGCGAAACGAATGACCACGCCGCGCGGGCCGCCCACGCGGGAGCTCAGATCTCTGATCATCTTTGTGGCCTCGGCGGTGCCCCGGGCGAACAGGGCGTCGGGGGCCGGTGCCGGGTCCTCCAGGCGGAGGTAGTTGGCCAGCACGCCGATGATGTGCGTGGGATCCTCCGACCAGCGGGGCACCCCGAGGTCGATCTCACCCACCGCCCGGTCACCGTAGACCGACAGGAACTCCCGCAGTCCCCGCTGCACCGTCTCCGGCAGCGATCCGTCGCCGAAACGCCCGGCGAGCTCCGCCGCGGGGGTGCCCAGCAGCAGGGCGGCGGCGTCCGCGTCCGTGCGGATCCGGGTCGCCAGACGCCACAGGGCCAGGTCCATCTCGGTGGTCACGTTGTGCGGCAGCCCGCGCAGCACGGTCGAGATCTCTCCCGGCCCGGCGTGCTCGCCGAGGAGCCACGCGGCCAGGCCCAGCATGGCGAACCCGGCCGCCGGTCCCGGCACGATCCGGGGGAGCACGGTGACGGCGTGGACGCCCAGCATCCGCTCCACCCGGTCGAGCCGCTCCAGCGACGTGGCGGTCCCGGGCAGGGGCGCCAGCCGCTCCCGCAGCTGTGATCCCAGCCGCTCCAGCCGCTCGCGTGCCGCCGCGGGGCGCAGCACGGCCTGTACGGCGCGCGAGGGAATCCGGAACCGGGACGCGACCCGGAGGAAGCGGCGCAGGGCGGGCCGTACCGAGCGCTGGGTCACCCCGAAGCGGGGGTCGTCGAACAGGCCGCGCACCACCACGGCCGACCTCGCCTCCATCACGTCGAACACGCGAGGCATGACCGTCCGGCCGGCCCGGCTGCGCACGAGCCCGGTGATGTCGAAGAACAGCCTTCCCCCGGCCTCGGCGATCTGGGGGACCCCCTCCGCCCTGCCGGCCGCCGTCCCGGCCACGGGGAATCCGAACATCCCGGCGCCCGCCGACGACAGCAGCCGGAAGGCCGAGACGCCCATCGGGGTGAAGGGCGCGTAGACGCCCTGCGCCACGTTGACGGAGAAGTAGATCCGGGTGCCGTCCGGCTCCGCCTCCCGCGCGGAGTGCCGGGGGACGGGGAAGAGGGTGGTGATCGGGCGGGACT
Organism: Streptosporangium sp. NPDC051022; assembly: GCF_040683035.1. Taxonomy (NCBI): domain Bacteria; kingdom Bacillati; phylum Actinomycetota; class Actinomycetes; order Streptosporangiales; family Streptosporangiaceae; genus Streptosporangium; species Streptosporangium sp. NPDC051022. The sequence continues at coordinate 575,041 of NZ_JBFBCF010000002.1, forward strand.
GGGTCAGCCACAGTGTGCCGTCGGCGTCGATGGCCCACTCGGTGTCCTGCGGGGCGCCGTAGTGCTCCTCGACCCGTCCGCCCAGCGCGGCCAGCGCCCTGACCTGGTCGTCGGTGACGCAGGCCCGCTCCGCGGCCGAGGCGCCGGCCGGGTTCTCCACACGCTCGACACCGCCCCCGGGCAGCGACCGTACGGCCAGCAGCTTGTCACCCGGGCGCCGCTCGGTGATCCGGCCGGTCGCGATGTCCACCACGAAGCGGTCGGGGTTGACCGCGCCGGAGACCACGGCCTCGCCGAGCCCGTGGGCGGCGTCGATCACCGCCTCGTGCCGCCGCCCGGTGACCGGGTTGGCGGTGAACATCACCCCGGCGACCTCGGACTGCACCATCTCCTGGATCACGACGGCCAGCAGGACGGTCCGGTGGTCGATGCCGTTGGCCGCCCGGTAGGCCACCGCCCTGTCGGTCCACAGCGAGGCCCAGCAGCGCCTGACCGCCTCCAGCACGGCGTCGTCGCCGATCACGTTGAGGTAGGTGTCCTGCTGTCCGGCGAAGCTGGCGTGCGGCAGGTCCTCGGCGGTCGCGGAGGAACGGACCGCGACGGGGCCGTGCGCGCTGCGCCGTACGGCGTCGGCGATGTCGCCGGGGACGGGGGCGGACAGCACGAGCTCGCGGGCCCGGGCCGCCAGGCCGTTCAGGGTCGCGACGTCTGTGGCGGGGGTCGCGGCCAGGGCGTCGAACACGTCGTCCAGACCGGCCCCCTCGGTCACCCTGCGGTAGGCCTCCGTGGTCAGGCACAGGCCGGGCGGGACGGGGAGCCCGGCCGCGGTGAGCACCCCGAGGTTGGCGGCTTTGCCGCCGACGAGGGGCAGGGTCTCCGCCCCGATGTCATCGAATTTCAGGATCAGCGGAGTGCTGGGCATCGGCTTGTCGCCTCGGATTCACGCAGCGGCTGGGGACGGGACCGGGGGCGGAGCCGCCCGAGACCGCCGGCGACGCCGGTGAGGCGGTCGCGCTCCAGGCCGTCCACGGAACAACTCCTCGCATGACTGTAATCAGTGCGTTTCCGCAACGGTAAATCCACGTGAGCAGGAAGTCAACAAGTGATGAAATAACGCGTGTGATCGGACCGCCGGGGACGTGGGGACGGCGGGTGTGGGCGACGGACCTGGTCCGGATGGCCGGCGGTGGGGGAGATCGGCGACGGGCGTGTTCCGGAGGAACGGCTGTGAGAGCGGAGACACGCCCGGAGAGGTCGTCCTCCGTGGGCCAAGTTCTCCCAAGTGATCGAAACCGGGGCGGGAATTGGATAAGAAGGAGGACATGACTACCGAGCAGACGTTCGTCATCGTCGGTGCGGGCCTCGCCGGTGCGAAGGCCGCCCAGTCCCTGAGGGAGGAAGGCTTCGACGGCGGGATCACGCTGGTCGGCGCCGAGACCGAGCTGCCGTACGAGCGCCCTCCGCTGTCGAAGGGCTACCTCCTCGGTAAGGAGGAGAAGGCCAAGATCTACGTCCACGACGAGACCTGGTACCGCGAGCACTCCGTCGAGCTGGCGCTCGGCAACCGGGTGACGGGTCTCGACCGGGGCTCGCGCAGGCTGGAGCTCGACGGCGGCGGGCGGCTCGACTACGACAAGCTGCTGCTCGTCACGGGTGCCTCCCCGCGCCGGCTCGACGTGCCGGGCGTCCAGCTGGAGGGAATCCACTACCTTCGCAGCCTCGAAGACTCGGAACGGCTCCGTGAGACCATCCGGGGCGGTGGCCGGATCGTCGTCGTGGGGGCCGGATGGATCGGTCTGGAGACCGCGGCCGCCGCGCGGGAGTACGGCTGCGAGGTGACCGTCGTCGAGCCGCAGCCGGTGCCGTTGCGGGCCTCGCTCGGCCCCGAGATGGGCGCCTTCTTCGCCGACGTCCACCGGCGGCACGGGGTCGACCTGCGGTTCGGGCGGCAGGTGACCGCCTTCCTCGGCGGGGAGAGGCGGCTCCGCGCGGTGGTGACCGACGACGGCGCCGAGATCCCGGCCGACGCGGTGATCGTGGGGGCGGGCGTGCTGCCCAACGTCGAGCTCGCCGTGCTGTCGGGCCTGGCCGTCGACAACGGCATCGTCGTCGACCGGTCCCTGCGCACCGAGGATCCCGACGTCTACGCCGCGGGCGACGTGGCCAACGCCTTCAACCCGCTCTACGGCACCCGCATCCGCGTCGAGCACTGGGCCAACGCGCTCAACGGCGGCCTGACCGCCGGTAAGGCCATGCTCGGGCAGGACGTCGTCTACGACAGGCCGCCCTACTTCTTTACCGATCAGTACGACGTCGGCATGGAGTTCTCCGGCTGGTTCGCGCCCGGCGGATACGACTCCGTCGCCGTCCGCGGGGACCTGGAGGCGCAGTCGTTCTACGCCTTCTGGCTCGCGGAGGGCCGTGTCGTGGCGGGGATGCACGTCAACCAGTGGGACGACGGCATCGCGCCGGTGCAGGCACTGATCCGCGGCGGCGCGGCCGTCGACCCGGCCCGTCTCACCGACCTGTCGGTCCCGCTGTCCGACCTCGCGAAGAGCTAGGTGCCGCGACTCGGAAGTAGGTGCCGCGACCGGGAAGACCGGGAACGTTGACCGGGCCGGGCGCCGCCCGTCGGCGTCGATCCGCCCCGCTTCGCCGCCCGCCGTACCGGCGCCCGGACGGTCACGGGCGCGGTGAAGGCGGGCGGCGCGAACGCGGTGAAAGTGGGGTCGTCACGGATGTGGCGGAGGTAGGACGGTCACGGGCGCGATGGAGGCGGGTGCCGCGAATCGCACTTTTTTATGGCGGGGTCCCGGTGGGAGTGTGCGTTCATGGAGACCGAACGCAGGCGGATCGTGGTCCGGCCGTACCGTGCCGGAGACCGTGACGAGGTTCTGGCCCTGGCGCCCCGGCTCACCGAGGGGGTCGCGGCGTGGCGTGAGGCGGGGGCGGTCGCCGAGGCCGTCGTCGGCTGGGTGACGGGCTCGCTGGAGCGCGCCGCCCGGGGAGACGCCGGGGTGTTCGTGGCCGAGTGCGACGGCCGTGTGGCCGGGTTCGTGACCGTCACCGTACGCGCGCACTTCACCGGGCAGCTGGACGGATACATCGGCGAGCTCGCCGTCGCCCCCGATGCGACCGGGCGGGGTGCCGGGCGGGCTCTGGTGGCCGCGGCCGAAGGGTGGGCGCGTGACCGCGGTCTGGAGAACGTGGTGCTGGAGACCGGGGCGGCCAACCGGCAGGCTCTCGGGTTCTATCGCGCCCTGGGTTACGTCGCCGAGGAGGTACGGCTGCGCAGGCCCGTCGGCGCTCCCGGTCCGGCGGTCCGGGAGCCGCTCGGGTGAGCGGTTCCCGGCGGCGGACCCGGGAGGACGGAAAGGTCCCGACGCCGGAGGGCCCGGCGCGAGGCGTCCGGCGAACGGCCGGAGAGAGCGCTCAGGAGGTGGCGGCCTGGCGGGCGCGGCGGGCTTCGCGGCGCTCGACGAAGCGGGAGGCGGAGACCTCGAGACGGGCGAGGAACTCGGCGAGCTCCTCACGGGCCTTCTCGCCCTCGCCGTCGAGGTCCTTCATGTCGAAGACGGCCCACTGGCGCAGGACCGGCATGAGGACGTCGTCGATGTGGAGGCGCAGGTCGTAGATTCCGGCGTTGGCGATGGTCATCGCCTTGCGGCTGAAGCCCTGGATCCCGGTGCCGGGCATCTGGAAGGTGGTCACCACGTCGGTGACGGCGCGCATCGTCTGGCTCGGGGTGAGCTGGAAGGCCGCGTTGAGCAGGTTGCGGTAGAAGAGCATGTGCAGGTTCTCGTCGGCGGCGATCTTGGCGAGCAGCCGCTCGCAGTTCGGGTCCCCGGAGGCCTTGCCGGTGTTGCGGTGGGAGATGCGGGTGGCCAGCTCCTGGAAGGAGACGTAGGCCAGCGAGTGGAGCACGCCCTCGTAGGTGTTGCTGAACCCCTCCTCCATGTGGAACATGCGGGCACGCTCCAACGCGACCGGGTCGACCGCGCGGGTGACCGTCAGATAGTCGCGGATGGCGGTGCCGTGCCGGCCCTCCTCGGCGGTCCACCGGTGGACCCAGGTGCCCCAGGCGGCGTCGCGGCCGAAGGCGGTGGCGATCTCGTAGTGGTAGCTGGGGAGGTTGTCCTCGGTCAGCAGGTTGACGATGAGGGAGACCCGTGCCTCCTCGGGGATCGTGGAGTCAGTCTCGACCCAGGCGTCGCCGCCGAACACGCCGTCGTAGTCCCTGCCCTCGGACCACGGGACGTACTCGTGCGGGAACCACTCCTTGGCCACCTTGTGATGCCGGTCCAGCTCCCCGGCGACGACTGGCTCAAGCTCAAGCAGCAGCTCGGTCTGACTGAACTCGCGCATACGGCCTCTCCCTCACAGACTACGGAACCGTAACCTACGTTAGCGTAGGTAAAGCGAGGCCCGGTACGTGGGATATGCCGTCTCCCCCAATAAAAAAGGCCTTTCCGCAGGTGAGAGGGGCGAGCGCGGTGAGCTCCGGACTTGGCCGGAGCTCCTGGTCACGCGGGACCGAGGCCGAGCGGCTCGCGGGGATGAGGGACGTCGCCCGCGGACGGCTGGGCGGAGGCGGGGACACCCGTGGCGGGGCGCCCGGGGAAGGCGAGGAGCGTTTCCCCGGCGGGCCGGTCGCCCAGGGCGCGCGCGGCGAGGAAGACCACGGCCGCGTCGCCCAGCACCAGCAGGCGCTGGACCAGTCCGTAGTAGTCGGGGCCGTCGATCAGGGCCGAGGGCAGCGAACCCGGATGGGCGGCCAGGAACGCCGCGAGGAGCGCGATCGACAGCACGCTGGCCGCCGACAGCGCCGGGTTCCCGAACCGCCTGCCGAGCATCCAGCCCGCGCAGGGCAGCGCGGTGAAGACCACGGCCGCCGACCAGCGGTGGATCTCGCCGCCGACCGAGGTGACGCCCGGTGCCGCGTCCGTGGTGAAGACCGCGGTGAGCAGCAGCCCCAGGGCTCCGGCGAGGAGCAGCACGCGGGCGGCCGCGCTGCGGACCGGGTCCGTCCGTGCCAGGCCGTACGCGACCCACACCGCTCCCAGGGCGAGCGCGATCGTGCCGCCGACGATCGCCCAGGCGCTGGTGTCGAGCAGCGCGTAGTCGCTGATCACGGTGTTCATCGGGTTCACCTGCCCGGCGGCGGCCACGTGCGCGTAGGACGTCGCGGTCAGGGCGAGGACCGCGCCGGCCATCCCCGGCCAGCGCGGCATGCTCCCCGGGGGATACCCGGCCGCGGAGCGTCCGCTCACGGACTCTCCGATACCTCCGACGCTCCCGGCCGTGATCCCTCCGGCCGTGGAGCGCCTGGCCGCAGGCTCCCCGGCCGTACGGTTCACGTCCGCGTCCGCTCCGGTCGCCGCCCCTTCGTTCACAGTGCCTCCACTCACAGGGCTTCCGTTGACGGCGTCTCTGCCCGGGGAGCCCGCTTTCACCGCGCCACTTCCCGGTAGATCGCCTCGAATCTGGCGAGGGACGCCTGGTGGTCGTGGGTCATCGCGATCGCGCGGCTGACCGCCCCCATGGCGGCGCGCGTCTGCGGGGAGCCGAGCAGGTCGCGCAGGTGGCCGGCGAGCCCCCGCACGTCACCGGGGCGGAAGAGCCAGCCGTTCTCGCCGGGCCGTACGAGATGGGGCAGCGCCATCGCGTCGGCGGCCACCACCGGCAGGCCGGTGGCCATCGCCTCCAGGGTCGCGATGCTCTGCAGCTCGGCGATGCTGGGCATGGCGAACACGTCACCCGCGGCGTAGACCTGGGGAATCGCCTCGTCGGGCACGAACCCGAGGAAGAACACCCGGTCCTCCACCCCGATCCGGCGCGCCAGCTTTTCCAGCACCTCCCGCTGCCCCCCGCTGCCCACCAGCGCGAGCTGCGCGTCGGTGTCGTTGAGGAGGTACGGCAGGGCGCGGACGAGCTCGTCGAGCCGCTTCTCCTCGTCCAGCCGCCCCACGAACAGCACGGTGTCCCGGTCGGGCAGGTCGAAGGCCTTGCGCGCCCACGACTTCGGTTCGGCACGCGGCTGGAAGCGTTCGAGGTCGATGCCGCAGGAGACCGCCTCGACCGTGCGGGTGAACCGCCTGCCGGTGAGCAGCCCGGCGGCGATCTTGGTCGGCGTGGTCACCCGGTCGACCCGGGAGAAGATCCGGTTGAAGTCCCGCCAGGCCAGCTTGGCCGCCTGCGCGCGCAGCGGCCCCGGGACATGCGCGAACTGGAAGAGGTTGTCCGGCATGAAGTGGTTGGTCGCGACCACCGGAACGCCGCCGCGCCGGGCGGCCGCGATCGCGGCCCGGCCGATCACGAAGTGTCCCTGGACGTGGACCACGTCCGGGGTGATCGCGCCGACCAGCTGGTCCAGCCGGGTGGGCACCGAAAAGCGCATGGTCGGGTGGACCACCAGCCGCGCCGAGCGTAAGCGGTGCACGGTCACCCCGTCGACCTGGTCGGTCCTCGCGGATCCGGTGTCCGAGACGCAGACCACGTGGACCTCGTTGCCCCGCTCGGCCAGCCCGCACGCCAGCCGATAGGTGAAATAGGCGGTGCCGTTCACGTCCGGAGGGTAGGTGTCGGTGGCTATCATGATCCGCCGCGGACGCGTGGGGACGGTGTCGGGAGCGAGGATCGGGGCGGCTGACATGACCATCGGTACTCCGTTCGTCGAGCTATCGAGTAGTGGGGGACAGCGGAGTGGTGCGCGCCAGCGCGACGGTGCCGGCGATGGTGAGCGCCCCCGCGGCCAGCGCGGTCAGCGTGCTCGCCAGGCCGGTCGGCAGCGGTTCGTTGAGCAGTAGTGCCCCGAACGCGACGGCGGTGAGGGGGTCGGCCACCTGGAGCGCGGCGAAGGCGACGCCGAAGTGGCCGACGGCGTAGGCGCGCTGCAGCAGGGCCAGCGCGATCAGAGCGGGCAGCGGGACGGCGAGCATGAACCAGATCTCCCAGTTCCCGTAGACCACGACCCTGGTGAGGGTGGCGGTGGCCCCGTACAGCACGCCCGCCGCCATGGCGAGCAGGCCCGCCCGTCCGGCGGGCGGGGCCTGCCGGGCGACGCCCCACAGGATGAAGGCGACGGTGGCCGCCCCCGCGAGCAGGGTCACCGCCCCTCCGGTGCTGAGATGCGGATCGCCGGTGTGCGGGGGGATGGCCAGCACCAGGCCGATGAGCCCGATGGCGATCACCGCTGCGGCGGTCAGCTCGCTCGGCTCCGGCCTGCGGCGCCCCAGGGCGGCGGCGCAGGGCAGGGCGAACAGCAGGCTGGCCACGCCCATCGGCTGGACGACGGTGAGCGGGCCGTACCTCAGTGCGAGGACGTGCAGCGCGGTGCCCACTCCGATGGCGAGGCCACCGAGCAGCCACCTGGGACGCCGGAACAGGTGTCGTAGCGTGGGCCGCTCCGCGTCCGTCGCCTCGGCCTGCTGCAGTGCGGCTCCGAGTGCGAAGAACAGCGATCCCAGCAGTGCCAGGCCTGCGGCCAACACGGTCATGCACACTCCTCCCAAAGCAGATGAAGACATGGCGAGATGGCCGATACGCCTCAAATAGGCGTCCGGATGGGGTCTTTCGGGGGACCACTGGCAGCGTCCCGTGACACGGACGCCGAAGCCATCAGGGTTCTCCCTGACTTCCCGGGGAATTCCCCGGGATCCGGATCGGGGACTGTTGACCCGCTGGCTTCGCCTATCGTAGTTTCGCGGGCATGGATCTGGTCGGAGCATGGCGGCTGATCGAGTGGCGGATCACCCGTCCCGACGGACGCGCCTCCCACCCCTTCGGCCGAGACGCGATCGGCCTGCTCTGCTATACCTCCGACGGCCACATGAGCGTGACCATCGCGCGCGCGGGGCGTCCGCCCCTGCCCGAGGCCGACCCTCGCAAGGCATCCGCGGAGGCGCTGGCGGGGGCGTTCACCTCGTTCTTCTGCTATTCCGGCCGCTACGAGATCCGCGACGGCCACGTGGCCCACGACATCGAGGCGGCGCTCAACCCCGCCTTCGCCGGCACCACCCAGATCCGCGAGATGAACTTCGACGACGACCGGCTCGTCCTGGCCGCCCCCGAGGGCGGCAGGTGGCACACCCTGATCTGGAGGAGGGCATGAGCGCCGCGCGGCGCCTCCGGCCAGGCCCGCCGGGTTCACCGGCTTCGCCGGGCGTCTCGGGCCCCACGCGGGGACGCGCCCTCCGGATCCCCGCCTGACCGCGCGCTGTCCGGGCTTCCGCGCGGCGGTGCGGGGTGGTGCTCAGTCACGGGCCCTGACGGCGACCGGCCGCGGCTCGTCGGCGCCGACGGGGGCGGCGGTGCCCGCGGTACGGCGTCCCCGGACGTGCCGGACGATCTCCACCACCGCGGTGATCGACAGCGCGATGCCGAGACCGAGCAGCAGGCCCTTGATCGGGTCGTTCTCGAAGGCCGCGCCGCCCACGTAGCCGATCAGCCCCGAGTAGACCGCCCACGAGAGGGCCGCGACGGCGTCGAAGAAGGCGAACGCGCGCCGGGGGTAGGCGACCGCGCCCATGGTGAGGGTGCAGGCGGTCCTGCCCGCCGGGATGTAGCGGGCCACGACCAGGACCAGCCCGCCCCGCTGGGCCAGGGCCCGTTCGGCCCAGGCGATCGCCTTGCCGCTGCGTCTGCCGCTGCGCAGCCGGTGGTTGGTGGTCCGCCCGATGGCGTAGGAGATGTGGTCGCCGGCGAACGCGCCCAGCGCCGCCACCGCGATCACCAGCGCGAGGTTGGGGGCACCGGTCGAGGCGGCGAACACGCCCGCCGTGATGACGGACGTCTCGGCGGGCACCACAGGGAAGAACCCGTCGAGCATCGCCAGCGCGAACAGCGCCAGGTATATCCAGGGCGAGGACATCGCCTGGTGAACGGCGTCGAGAATGGCCTGGGTCACGCTGTGCTCCTGTAGGTGTGGGGAACCCGCTTACAGCACGGTGACGAGCTATCTGAATCCGGGCATCGGGGGCGGGCCCCCAAGTTTTCGGGGCAGATCCCTGAGATCCCTCAGGGGTCCATCACATCGACCATAGGAAGCGAGGGGAATCCCGCACATCCCGCATTCGGCTGCCGTGACCCCCTACTTTCGGCAGGGGTGCCCGTCCTCCGTACGGCCGAGACGTGTCGCCCGGGTCACTTTGTGACATCGCGGAGGTGACGGGCATGAGGCCGCGTCGTGTCAGGGGTGGAGAACCGGCCGGGCCGACCGGGATGTTCCGGCCGGCCGCTACCTCCGGGGCGCGCGGGGTCAGGCGGTCAGGGCGGCGGGAGCCGGGTCGTGGTGCAGGCGGCGCAGCACCCGCCGGAAGGCGTAGACGGAGACGGCCGCCGCCAGGCCGCTGATCAGGGCCACGACCGAGGTGCGGACCAGCAGGTAGGTGCCGATCGACTGGTGGAGCAGGAGCCAGATGCTCACCGAGGAGTTGGCCAGCAGGACGAAGGCCCACAGCAGGGTGATCCGGGCGAAGAACCGGCGGACACGCTCGTGCCTCAGCACCGCCGAGGGCAGGTGGATGTAGTCGAGGGTCAGCTTCTGCGCCAGCGGGCGGTTGAGCCGTACCGAGGCCAGAAAGGCCATGCTGATGCAGATCGTGCCGAGCTCGGGCTGGAGGAAGTAGACCACCGCGCTTCCGCTCCACAGCGCGAGCAACGCCCGGACGGTGATCGCGATGGCGGCCAGGACCATCGTCCCGGGCACCCGCACCCGCCGGATCAGCCGCCAGGCCACCCCCGCGTACACCCAGCTCACCGCCGCGATCAGGGCGCCGTTGAGACCGAGGACGGCCAGGGCGGCGTAGAAGACGGCCAGGGGGGCGACCACGCCCTCGAGCAGCTTCGGCACCGCCTGCCGGAGCAGGGCGGTGAGGCGGGGGAGGGCGACGGGTACATGGCTCATGACGCTCCACGGGACGGTGGAATGACCGGCGCTGAGGGCTTCCGCGCCTCCCCGGAGGTGGGGGTGCCGGACATATCGGGTCTGTCGTGTGGGCTTTCGCCGTGCCGGCGTGCCGGAGAGGCACCCCGGCTTGACCGGCCCCTTACCGTACCCGAGCCGAATGCATGCCTTCGCTATACCTGCCGATGCCGTATGGCCGGGTGCGGTTTCCGGTCCGTTGCCGTATGACGCGGCGACGCGGGGCCGGATCCCGCGGCTGCGGTACGCCGCCTGCCGGGGATCCGCTCGTCACGGCCCAGCAGGAGGCGCGGACACTCCGTCGCGGGCGAAGCTCGGGAAAGATGCCAAGGATCGTGGGAACGGTATAACGGTTCGGAAACGGAAGCTTTCCCGATGCGGTCAAGTCCGCGACGATTCAAACATGGCAGTACGCGCACACACGTCCGGCCGGTCGACCGAGGGTGTTGCGAATGTGGCGGCCCAGCTCATCGGCTGGCCAGACCTGGCGCTGAAACGTACCCGCAGGGGGCTGGGCTTCCGGGCCAGCGGCCGGGAGATCGTCAGGATGCCGGGGGACCACACCGCCGAGCTGCTGCTCACCACCGACGTGATCGACCGGTGGGCCCGGGTGCTCACCGACTGCAGGCGGGTCACCCCCGGCAGCACCGCCGGGTGGGTGACCATGACCATCGACGGCAGGGCCGACGCCGAGCTGTTCCTCTCGCTCGTCAGCGTGGCGATCAAGGTGAACCAGACGGCGCGATAGCCCCGGTCCCCGGCCCCGGCCGTGTGCCACGCGGCCCGGCCTCCGCGGCCGATCGGGGGGCGTGGCGGTCTTCCACGCCTGCCCGTGTGCCGCGACGGCCGGTGTCCGCGCCTATCCGAGCGTCGCGGTGGCCAGCCTCGCGCCGAAACCGATGAACAGCGCGCCGACCCCGCTGGTCAGCCCGGCCGCCAGCTTGCGGCGTGCGCGGAACTGGTTGGCGAGGAAGGTCCCGCCGAAGATCAGCGCGGACAGGTAGAGCACGCTGAACAGCTGGCAGATGGTGCCCAGGATCAGGAAGGACAGCACGGGCGCGCCGTAGGCCGGGTCGACGAACTGGATGAAGAACGAGATGAAGAACAGGATCGCCTTGGGGTTCATCAGGCTGATCACCAGGGCCTTGCGGAGGGGGTTCTCCGCGCTGCGCTGCGGTGCGGGAGCGGCCTGTGCCGCCGCGGGCGTCCGCCACGAGCGCCAGGCCCCGCGGAGCATCTGGAAGCCGATCCACGCGAGGTAGCCGGCTCCGGCGTACTTGACGACGTTGAAGAGGATCGGCGTCGACCTCAGGAGCGAGGCGACCCCGGCCGCCGCGAGCACCATCAGGACGGTGTCACCGATGAAGACCCCCGCCGCGGCGCGGTATCCCTGTCGCACCCCGCGCTGCGCGGCGGTGGTGAGCACATAGAGCGAGTTCGGGCCGGGCAGCAGGATGATGAGGAAGGCGCCGATGACATAGGTCCATATGTCGGTGATGCCGAAGAACATAGCGATGCTCCATGCGATGTTGCGAGATGCACCACACGGTACCCCCCGCGGGCCTTCTCCCGCCTCCCGGTATGGCTTCTCGGGCCCTCGCCGCGCATCCGGGCCGCCACCGCGCGTCTGGACCGTCACCATGTGCCCGGGTCGTCACCCTTTCCAGGCCGTCGTCATGTGCCCGGGTCGTCACCCTTTCCAGGCCGTCGCCGCGCATCGCGAGCCGCCGCCAGGGAAGGTGTTTACCTTTAATTCCTATCGAATTACCATGAAAATGCTCGGGGGGTGCCGTAGGACGAGTGAGGTCGTGAGATGAGCGAGACAGGTCCCCCAACCGCGCCCGAGGGCCGGACGGCGATCAACGAGGACTGGGCGGCCACGGTCGTCGGTCTGGTGCTGGTGGTGCTGGTCCTCACCGGGGTGATCCCCGTCGGGCTGGTGCCCTGATGAGCACAGAGAAGAGGAGAGAGGCCCCGGTCGGGGCCGCGCCGACGCCGGGAGCGGGAGCGGGGCCGGTGGGGGCGCTGCTCGGCGTCCTGGTCGTCCTGCTGCTGGCCGCGGTGACCCGTTACCTGGACCAGAACGTCCCCGCCCTGCTCAAGGGCACCGCGCTTGAGAACGTCGCCGCCGCGATCGAGTATCCGGTCTACGCGATCGTCATCGGGCTGCTCGGCAACGCCGTGCTCACCGCGACCGGGGTGCGCGACCGGCTGTCGGGAGGCTTCCGGACCGAGTTCTTCATCAAGACGGGCCTGGTCCTGCTGGGCGCCTCGATCAACCTCAAGGTGATCGTCACCGCCGCCGGGCCCGCGATCGTCCAGGCGATCGTGCTGATCACCACGGTGTTCCTGTTCACCTGGTGGCTCGGCGGCAGGCTCGGCCTGGACGACAGGCTCCGCGCGCTGCTGTCGGCCGCGGTGTCGATCTGCGGGGTGAGCGCGGCCATCGCGGCGGCGGGCGCCGTACAGGCCAGGCGCGAGCAACTCGCCTACAGCGCCAGCCTGGTGATCGCCTTCGCGCTGCCGTCCATCTTCATCCTGCCCTGGCTGGCGAGCGTGTTCGGGCTCAGTCCCGAGGTGGCCGGGGCGTGGATCGGCGGCAACATCGACACCACCGCCGCGGTGACCGCCGCCGGCGCGATCGTCGGGGACAACGCGCTGGCGGTCGCGAGCATCGTCAAGGTGACCCAGAACGCGCTGATCGGCATCGTGACCATCGGGCTGACCGCCTACTTCGCCTTCCGGGTCGAGCGCCGCGCCGACGCGAGCCGGCCGGGTCCCGGGGAGTTCTGGCGGCGTTTCCCGAAGTTCGTGCTCGGCTTCGTCGCGGCCTCCGTGATCGCCACCTGGTGGCTGACCACGGTGAGCGCGGCCACGGGGAAGGCGACCATCGGCGAGATCAACGATCTGCGCGTCTGGTTCCTGATCCTGGCGTTCGTCAGCATCGGCCTGGAGTTCAGGGTGGCCTCGCTCAGGGAGGCCGGCTGGCGTCCCGTGGGGGTCTTCGCCGCCGCGACCGCGGTCAACGTGGTGGTCGCCCTCGGGCTGGCACTCCTGCTGTTCAGCGGGTTCAGCGTCGCCTAGGAGGGGCGCGTCAGAGGGGAGAGGGGTCCGGTGCGGCGTGCCGCGCCGGACCCCGCCCGTCTCGCCGCGTCCTCGCCTCCTGTCTCGTCCCGTCTCGTCGTGCCCCGCCTTGTCTCCGTGTCTCGCGGTGTCTCGCGGTGTCTCGCCGTGTATCGCCGTGTCTCGTCGGGTCTCCGTCCGGCCTCGTCGGCGCTCTCCGGGGCCGTGGCTTCGCCGTACCGGTTGGGCGGCCACTTCATCCGGCAAAGCAGGCTTTTTTCGCTTGTCATGATGACTCCGCTATCTCCGGTGAATTACCGCATTATCATCATGGCTCGCCGGAATGGACTTTCGGATTTCCGGAATGCCGGTGGATGGGGGGAATCCACCGCCGAGGGGCGCGGACATTCTGATGACAAAGGCTCCCGCATGGGGTACCTATTGGTAACCGATTGGTCAATGGAGACCGTCGTGTCGCGGGTGCACGTGCGAGAGGTGAGCATGACCGACGATTTCGATCCACGCCTGACGCCGGTTCAGCGATTCGGCCGCGAACTGGCGCGGGTGCGCAATGAGGCGGGCCTTTCCCAGTCCAGGCTCGGCGCGCGACTGGGGGTCTCGTCATCGCTTGTGGGGCACATGGAGATAGGCAGCCGGAAGCCCAGGGCCGAACTGGCCGCGCGGTGCGACGAGATTTTCAAGACGGGCGACCTTTTCGCCCGTCTCTGCCGGAACATCACCTCTCCCGTGGGGCCGCAGTGGTTCCTCAGGTGGTCCGACGAGATCGAGCCGCGGGCCCATGTACTGCGGAGCTGGGATCCGCTGCTGGTCCCTGGATTGTTGCAGATTGAGAGTTATGCGCGTTTTGTCTTTCGCGGTGATCTGGCCGCCTCGGAACGGGAGGTCGAGGAGCAGATCAGCGCCCGCATGCGCCGTCAGCTGGTGCTGCGCAGGGACAGCCCGCCCGCCCTCTGGGTGCTCGTCGACGAATGGGTGCTCCGCCGTCAGATAGGCGGGCCCGAGGTCATGTACGAACAACTCGACCATCTTGTGACCGTCGCCGGTCGCCAGAATGTGAAACTGCAACTCGTTCCCCACGATTCGCCGTGTACGGCAGGGCTGATGTCCGGATTCGCGCTCGCCGAACTACCCGACGCGCCGACCGTCGTGTCCGTGGAGTCGGCCGGTGTGGGGGAAGTGTCGGCGGAGCATGACTTGGTGGGCGCTGTTCTGGCCAGATACGACAGGATTCGGGCGGAGGCGTATCGCCCGGGACAGTCACTGGAGATGATCAAGGAAATGAGGGACCAGTGGAAGCAGAAACTCTGATCGGGCCGGATCTCTCGCGGGCCGCGTGGCGGAAGAGTTCCCTCAGCGGTGGAAGCGGCGGTAACTGCGTCGAGGTCGCCACCGGCATTCCCGGTCTTCCCGGAGTCGTCGCTGTGCGCGACAGCAAGAACCCCGCCGGCCCGGCCCTCGTTTTCACCTCGGAGGAATGGGATGTTTTCCTCAATGACGTGAAGTCGCGAAACCTCCTCTGACCGAGTGCGGTGACCGCCCGCCTTCGGCGTGTTCGTGACCGTCGGGGGTTCGGAGGCCGGGGGGCCGGATCGGACGGGGGAGGGCCCTTCGATCTCCACGAGCCGGTGGATTGCCCTTCCCTGGTCTATCTGTTAGATATATCTGGCAGAGAGAATGTGGGGAGAGGGAGGTGTCGATGGCACGGCGGAGTCAGACGGAGACGGCGATCCTGGGGGCGCTGAGCATGCAGCCGATGACGGCCTACGCGCTGCGGGAGGCCATCCGGGACGTGCTCGGGCATTTCTGGAGCGAGAGCTTCGGGCAGATCTATCCGACGCTCGGCGTCCTCGAGCGGCAGGGCCATGTGGAACGGCGCGAGGGGCCGCGCGCCGGCTCGTCGACCTTCGTCATCACCGACTCCGGCGCCACACGCCTGTACGAACTGCTGAGCGAGCCGATCACGGCGGTGCCTCCGCGGGACGGACTCCTGCTGCGCCTGTTCTTCGGCCGGACCCTGGGCGCGCGGAAGTGCCGGGAGCTGCTGCTGGAGGCGAAGGCGGACGCCGGACGGAGGCTGGCCGAATACGACGGCCTGGCCCGCACGCTCTCCGTCGAGGAGAAGGGCTCCGCGGACCTGCCGTACATGCTGACGACCGTCTCCGCCGGCAGACACGGCGCCGAAGCCGTCATCGCCTGGGTCGACGAAGCGCTCGCCCTGCTTGAGGACACCCCCGCGAACGGAGAGTCACGATGACCACGTCGGCCGATCCTGTGAGCGTCGCGGAGCGGCGCCGTCCGGTCTCGCCTCTTCGCGCCCGGATCAACTTCGCCGTCTTCGCGGCCGTCACCGTCGGCGGCGGCTGGCTCTTCGTCGCCCTGGACCGGGCCACCGGGCAGAGCGCCGGCACCGGGAGCGTGACGTCCGCGAGCGGTGGCACGAGCGGGCAGGGACTGTGGATCGCCGTCCCGGCACTGGTCGCGCTCGCCCTCCACTTCCTCAGCCGGGACGGCGCGGGGCCCCTGGGGCTCACACTGCGGTTCGCGCACCGGACCCGCTGGTTCGCGTTCGCGACGGTGCTCGCCCCGGCCGTGACCGCGGTCCTGGTGGTGGCGGCGGCGGCCACCGGCGCCGCGACGTTCTCCCTCACCCCGCGCCCCGGCGAACCGCCCCTCCTCGTCGCCTTCGCCACCACGCTCGGCTTCCTGCTGGTCAAGAACCTGCTGGAGGAGTTCGTCTTCCGCGGCTACGGCACGCGTACCGCGATGGCCCTCGGCCTGCGCGGCCTGGCCCCGCACATGCTCGTCGGGCTGGTCTGGGGGCTGTGGCACCTTCCGCTGTACACGGTCTGGATGTCCCAGGCGGACCTCCGCCGGACCACGACGCTGCCGTGGTCGTGGTACCTGCCGGTCTTCCTCGTGGGCCTGATGGCGCTGGCCGTCCTCTACGGTGAGATGCGCGTGCGGACCGGCTCGATCTGGCCCGGTGTGGTGTTCCACACGGTCAGTAACGCGCTCGCGACCCCGCTCCTGCTCAACGGTCACCTGAGCTTCGAGGGACACGGCGACGCGCTGTTCGGCATCGCCTCGAACTCGGTCTTCTCGGTCCTCCTCTTCGGCGGGACGGGACTCCTCCTCTACCGGTGGAACCGGAGCGGTGAGCGCCCGGTGGCGTGACGGCCCGGTGAGGGCCCCGGCGGCTCGCCGGGTCAGCGGTTGTCGGCCAGTGGCTGGACCCGATGCGGGACCACGGTGGACAGCGTGATCACCGTGCTGCTGCGCCGTACTCCCGGGATGGCCAGGGCGTCGTCGATGATCTGCTGGATGTGCTCGTGGTCGCGGCCCGCGATCCGGCACCAGACATCGCCCGGACCGGTGACGATGTAGGCCTCCAGGACCTCGGGGATCGCCTCCAGCGCGGCGGAGATCTCGGCGCGGGAGACCTGCTCGACCTCCAGCGTGGTGAACGCCTGCACCGGGTAGCCAAGAGCGGTGGGGGAGAGGTTGGGCCCGAAGTCGGTGATCACACCGTCGGCGACCATCCGGTCGAGGCGGGCCTGGACGGTGCCCCTGGCGACGCCGAGAAGCCGGGCGATCTCCAGCAGGCCGGTCCGGGGACGTTCCCTGATCAGATGGAGCACCTTACGGTCGAGGTCGTCCAGCCCGTTCCGCCGAGCTGCCAATCTGCCCACCTCCGGAGTGCACGCCGTGCCCGGCACTGACGATCTGGCAGTGAACCGGCAGGTGTGTTGCCCAGCTTGTAGCTGCGATTCAGACTACGCCTGCATATATGACATTTATGGAAAAGATGGAGGCAAAATGGCACGCGAGCATTCCCACCCGTTCGTTCCCTACCGGCCCGTGCGCTACCCGGAGGCCGAGATGGTCGAGCGGGGCCGGAAGTTCTACGAGCACATGGATCTGCGCCGGAGCGTGCGTTTCTTCAGTGACGAGCCGGTGCCGCGAGAGTGCGTCGAACTGGCGATCAGCGCCGCGAACACCGCGCCGTCGGGAGCCCACCAGCAGCCGTGGAAGTTCATCGTCGTCGGCGACCCCGAGACCAGGCGGCGCATCAGGGAGGCGGCCGAGGCCGAGGAGCGGCAGAACTACGAGGGCGGACGGCTGACCCCCGAGTGGCGCGAGGCGCTGGCCCACCTGGAGACCACCTCGGACAAGAGTTACCTCGAAACGGTGCCGTGGCTGGTGATCTGCTTCGCCGAGAAGTACGGCGTCCGCCCCGACGGCACCCGCGTCAAGCACTACTACGTCAACGAGAGCGTCGGCATCGCCTGCGGGTTCTTCATCGCCGCGCTGCACGAGATGGGGCTGTCCACACTCACCCACACCCCCAACCCGATGGCCTTCCTGACCGAAATCTGCGAGCGGCCGGCCAACGAGCGGCCCTACATCCTGTTCCCGGTCGGCTATGCGGCCCATGACGCGGAAGTGCCGGATCTGGCACGCAAACCGCTCTCCCAGGTTCTGGGGTAGTCAGGAAACCCCGCGGGATCGAAGGCCGAGACCGTTCCTCGCCCCCGTCGCCGACTCGGCGGCGGGGGCGTTTTCACGGGCCTCTCCCTCGGGTTTCATCCTCAACTCGCCTCCCGGCGGCCACGTCCGCACCTCCGCGCGGGAGAAAGACGGCGGAATTTGGAACGTGCCTAGCTGGATCGTTGAATCCCGGAGCTTTTGGGCCTTGTGGCGGATCTCTGTCAAGGCTACGATCGCGACAACTCTTAGGAAACTTTCCTAAAAGAAATGAGAAAGGTGGATGACCATGGTGCGCCCGCCCCCGTTTCGGGTGATTGCGAGCTGCGACAACGCTGAGGCGGCAGTCGTCGCTTCGTGAAGGTCCGACGGTCCGGACGCCATCATCCCTCAGGTTTTCCCTTCATGGGAGCGATCATGCGGCGTACCCTTCCCTTACTCGTTCTGACTGAGCTTGCAAGCCCCCTCTCCGAGGCGCTTCCGCCGCGCGGCACCGCCGCCAGGGCGGCTCTCGCCACGTCCTCCAGCGGGAGAGAGGGGTCCTCCAAGGGCAGGTACACCCCCAAGAATGACACCGTCGCGGTTCCGGCGGGCCGGAAAGTCGAATTCGACCCCATGGCGAGCGTCATCTTCGGCTTTCTCCAGGACACCGCGCCGCTTCGCGACGGCCGGCGTCACCTTCTCGCTTCCCTGGACCGCAACGGTGCGGTCGCGCAGGCCGTACCGGGCGCCGAGCGCTCGCCCGTACAGGCCCGCGGCACCGACGTTCCGCTCCTCAAGGCCTCCGCGGGCGGTGGTTCTCCCGCCGCCCCGCGCGACGGCCTGCGCTGATCCACGGCGAGGTCCCGGCCTTCCTGCGGCCCCGGGACAGCGCCCTACCCGCCGTACGGCTTGCGCCCCGCCTCCTCGCTGCCTGCCGAGGAGCACCCCCCAATTGGGGCGCGAGCCGTACGGCCACCCCCCACCGAATGCATGAGGTCAACGTGAGATTTCGCGTCATCGCTCGATCGTTCGTCGCCGTCGCGGCCCTGGCCGCCGCGGCGACGGTGGTCGCGCCGCCCGCACAGGCCGCCTCGGCCACCGCGACCTTCGTCAAGGTCGGCGACTGGGGCTCCGGTTTCGAGGGCAAGTACACGATCAAGAACGACAGCAGCGCGGCCCTGAGCAGCTGGAAGGTCGAGTTCGACCTCCCCGCGGGGGTCAGCGTCGGCTCCTTCTGGGACGCCACCCTGACCAAGAGCGGTCAGCACGTCACCTTCACCAACGTCGGCTGGAACGGCAGCGTCCCGGTCGGCAGCAGCGTGAGCTTCGGCTTCCTCGGCACCCCGGGCGGGGCCAACTCCCTGCCGCTGAACTGCAAGCTCAACGGCGCCGACTGCGGTGGCGGCAGCACCGAGACCGCCCCGGGCAAGCCGGGCACGCTGACCGCGACGGGCGGCCGGAACGGCATCGCCCTGTCGTGGGGCGCCGCGAGCGGCACCGTGACCGGCTACAAGGTGTACGAGGGCACGACCCTGCGGGCCACGGTCACCGGCACCTCGACGACGATCTCCGGTCTGGGCGACTGCGAGTCGCACACCTACACGGTCGTGGCCTACAACTCGGTCGGCGAGGGTCCGAAGAGCGACCCGGCCAGCGCCACCACGAACAACTGCACCAACGGACTCCCCGACAAGGCGGGCGGGCTCACCGCGACCGGCGGCGCCAACAGCGTCGCGCTGTCGTGGAACGCCGTCACCGGCTCGATACTCGGGTACAAGGTCTACGAGGGCACGACGCTGAAGGCGACCGTCACCGGCACCTCGACGACGATCTCCGGCCTGGGCACCTGTGAGCAGCACACCTACACGGTCGCGGCCTACAACTCGGTCGGCGAGGGTCCGAAGAGCGACCCGGCCACCGCCACCACGACCGGCTGCACCACCACCCAGCTGCCCAAGCACTTCCTCACCGGCTACTGGCACAACTTCGACAACGCGGCCGCCAAGCTGCTCAAGCTCGCCTCGGTGCCCAGGGAGTACGACCTGGTCGCCGTCTCCTTCGGCGAGGCCTCCTCGACCGCGGGTGAGGTCGTCTTCGGCGTCGACCCGGGCCTGTCGGCCGGCCTGGGCGGCTACACCGACGCCCAGTTCAAGGCCGACGTGCAGACCCTCCACTCGCGGGGCCAGAAGGTCATCCTCTCGGTCGGCGGTGAGAAGGGCCGCGTCCAGGTCGCCAGCGCCACCGCGGCGACCAAGTTCGCCGACAGCGTCTACGCGATCATGCAGAGCTACGGCTTCGACGGCGTCGACATCGACCTGGAGAACGGCCTCAGCTCCACCTACATGGGCCAGGCCCTGCGGTCGCTGCGCGCCAAGGCGGGCACCGACCTGATCATCACCATGGCGCCGCAGACGATCGACATGCAGTCGACGGGCGCGGAGTACTTCAAGCTCGCGCTGAACATCAAGGACATCCTCACCGTCGTCCACACGCAGTACTACAACTCCGGCTCGATGCTCGGCTGCGACAAGATGGCCGCCTACTCCCAGGGCACGGTCAACTTCATGACCGCGCTGGCCTGCATCCAGCTGGAGAACGGCCTGCGCCCCGACCAGGTCGCGCTCGGCCTGCCCGCGGGCCCCGGCGCCGCCGGCGGCGGCATCGTCTCCCCCTCCATGGTGAACCAGGCGCTGACCTGCCTGGCCACCAAGACCAACTGCGGCAGCTTCGTGCCGCCGAACGCCTACCCGGGCATCCGGGGTGCCATGACCTGGTCGATCAACTGGGACGCCAGCAACAACTGGAACTTCTCCAAGACCGTCAAGCCGCACCTCGCCACTCTTCCCTAGGACGACCTCCAGGGAGCACAACCGGTACGGCCCGCGTCTTCCGCCCCCGGGGCGCGGGCCATACCTCGTCACAACGAAGTGACACCCCCCAATGTCCGACCTCACTTCGCACCTCTTCCCCCCGGAGGGAACATGCGTTCTTTGCGTATCCTCGCCGCGGCGGCCATCGCCGCGTCGGGCGTACTACTCGCCACCACGCCGGCCCAGGCGGCCGGGGTGACGGCGACCTTCACCAAGACCTCCAGCTGGGGGTCGGCCTTCGAAGGCAAATACACGATCAAGAACGACAGCGGCGCGGCCCTGAGCAACTGGAAGGTCGAGTTCGACCTGCCCGCGGGCGGCAACGTCAGCTCCGCCTGGGACGCCACCCTGACCAAGAGCGGCACCCACTTCACGCTGAGCAACGTCGGCTGGAACGGCAGCGTCCCGGCCGGGAGCAGCGTGAGCTTCGGCTTCATCGCCTCGCCCGCCGCGGGGACCCCGTCCAACTGCAAGGTCAACGGCGCCGACTGCGGCGGCGGTCCGGTCGAGCAGGTTCCCGGCACGCCGGGCAACCCGACGGTGGCCACCACCACGGACTCCGCGATCTCGCTGTCGTGGGGCGCGTCGAGCGGCACCGTGACCGGTTACCGGGTCTACGAGGGCAGCACGGTGAAGGCGACCGTCACCGGTACCTCGGCGACGATCTCCGGCCTGGGCACCTGCGAGGGCCACACCTACACGGTCAAGGCCTACAACGCCCAGGGCGAGTCCACCGCCAGCGCGGCGGTCACCGGCACCACCACCGGCTGCACCACCGGCGTCCCCGGCACCCCCGGAGTGCCGCTGGTGACCGGCAGCACGGACTCCGCGATCTCGCTGTCGTGGGGCGCCTCGTCCGGCACCGTGACCGGTTACCGGGTCTACGAGGGCAGCACGGTGAAGGCGACCGTCACCGGTACCTCGGCGACGATCTCCGGCCTGGGCACCTGTGAGACGCACAGCTACACGGTCAAGGCCTACAACGCCCAGGGCGAGTCCGCCGCCAGCGGCTCGGTCGCCGGCAAGACCACCGGCTGCACCAACCCCGACCCGGCCAAGATGCCCGGCGCACCGTACTACTACACCGGCTGGGGCAACCCGCCGAGCGTCTCCACCGTCATGAACGCCACCGGCATCAAGTCCTTCACGATGGCGTTCATCCTTGCCCAGAACGGCTGCAACCCGGCCTGGGACGGCCAGCGTCCGCTGACCGGTGGCGCCGACCAGACCGCGATCAACGCGGTCAAGGCCGCGGGCGGCAGCGTCCAGATCTCCTTCGGCGGCTGGAGCGGCAACAAGCTCGGCCCGAACTGCTCCACCCCGCAGGCCTTCGCCGGCGCCGTGCAGAAGGTCATCGACGCGGTCGGCCCGGCCGTCGTCGACTTCGACATCGAGAACACCGACGAGTTCGAGAACTACACCGTCCAGGACCGCATCCTGAACGGCCTCAAGATCGTCAAGGCCGCCAACCCGAACGTCAAGGTCGTCGTGACCTTCGGTACCGCGACCACCGGCCCGACCTCCCACGGTGTCCGCCTGATCAACCAGGCCAAGGCGCTGTCCGTGCCGATCGACAACTACACGATCATGCCGTTCGACTTCAGCGGCGGCGCGAACATGTACCAGAGCACGGTCAACGCGGCCGAGGGCCTGAAGAACGCGCTGAAGTCCGCCAACGGCTGGACCGACGCGCAGGCCTACGCCCACATGGGCATCTCCGGCATGAACGGCCTGTCCGACCAGCAGGAGGTGACCAGCCCGGCGACCTGGCAGCAGATCACCGACTACGCCAAGTCCAAGGGTCTGACCCGCCTGGCGTTCTGGTCGGTCAACCGTGACCGTCCCTGCCCCGGCGGTGGCGTCCAGGAGAACTGCAGCGGCGTCGCGCAGGCCGACTGGGAGTTCACCAAGATCACGGCCGGCTTCTAGCCGGGTCACGGCCCGCACCCCGTGCACCGGGTGCGGGCCGTACCCCCCTTCCATGACACCCCCCTTCAAAGCCTCATGAGGCAGGTCATGAACCAACGATCAGCACGGGTACGGCTGACGACGCTCGCCGTCGCCGCCGCGCTCGCCTGCGGGGCGACGCTGCTGGCGACCGCCCCCGCCCAGGCCGATACCGCAACCTTCGTCAAGGCCTCCGAGTGGTCGGGCGGCTACACCGGCCAGATCACCGTGAAGAACACCGGTACCACCACGCTCAACGGCTGGACGGTGGTTTTCGACCTGCCTTCGGGCACCACGGTCGGCTCCTACTGGGACGCGCTCATGACGCAGTCCGGGAGCAAGTACACCTTCAAGAACCGTGACTACAACGGCACGCTCGCGCCGGGCGCGACCGCCACCTTCGGCTGGGTCGGCACCGGCACCGGCGCGCCGACCGGCTGCACGCTCAACGGCAAGCCCTGCACCGGCGGCCCCGACCCCTCGCCGTCGCCGACCGTCAGCCCGACGGTGAGCCCCAGCCCGACGGTCAGCCCGACCGTCAGCCCGAGCCCGACCGTGACCCCGACGGTGCAGCCCGGCGGCACGCTGTGGATGGCCCCCTACGTGGACATGGGCGCCTGGCCGACGCCGGTCCTGTCCGACATGGTGACGGCCTCGGGAGTGAAGAACTACACGCTCGCCTTCGTCGGGGCCGGAACCTGCAAGGCCACCTGGTTCGGCGCCTACGACCCGCGCTCCGGCTGGGCCAAGGACCAGATCGACGCCGTCAGGGCCGCGGGCGGAGACGTGAAGATCTCCTTCGGCGGGGCCAGCGGCGTCGAGCTCGCCCAGGCCTGCACCGACGTCACCGCGCTCTACAACGAGTACAAGGCCGTCGTCGACACCTACGGCCTGAAGTACATCGACCTGGACATCGAGGGCACGGCCGCGGCCGACACCGCGTCCATCAACCGCAGGTCGCAGGCGCTGGCCAAGCTCCAGCAGACCTACCCCAACCTCAAGATCTCGCTGACCCTGCCGGTGCTGCCGGAGGGCCTCGTCGAGACCGGGATCAATGTGGTCAAGGCGGCCAGGGACGCCGGGGTCAACCTCGACCTCGTCAACGTCATGGCCATGGACTACTACCGTGACGCCGACTACGGCGACGCGGCCGTCCAGGCGGCCAACAGCACCTTCGCCCAGCTCAAGACCCTCTACCCGGCCAAGACCGACGCCCAGCTCTGGAAGATGCTCGCCGTCACGCCGATGCTCGGCAAGAACGACGACGGGCGGGTCTTCGACCAGGCCGACGCCCGCCAGCTCGTCGCGTTCGCCAAGTCCAAGCACCTCGGGATGCTCTCCTTCTGGGAGGCGACGCGCGACCGCAACGCCTGCAACGGGCCGCTCTACAAGTGCACCAACATCGCCCAGACGCCCTACGAGTTCGCCAAGATCTTCGCGGGGTACACCGGATGAACCTCAGGAGGCTAGCGGCTGCGGCCGTACTGGCGGTGGGGGGCACGATGCTCGTCGCCACGCCGGCCCACGCCGCCAACATCGCCACCAACCCCGGCTTCGAGAACGGCCTGACCGGCTGGACCTGCTCGGGGACCTCGGGGGCCACGACGGTCTCCTCGCCGGTACACGGCGGGTCCAAAGCACTGCAGGCCACCCCGCAGGGCTCGGACACCGCGCGCTGCCAGCAGACGGTCAGCGTCAAGCCGTCCTCGTCCTACTCGCTGTCGGGCTGGGTGCGCGGCGGCTACGTGTTCCTCGGCGTGAGCGGTACCGGCACGACCGACCAGAGCACCTGGACGGCGTCGCCGTCGGCCTACTCCCAGCTGACCCGGACCTTCACCACCGGCGCGTCCACCAAGTCCGTGACGATCTACGTCAACAGCTGGTACGGCCAGGGCGCCTACCAGGCCGACGACATCGTCCTGGACGGCCCGCCCGGTGACGACACCCCGCCCCCGGACACCGTCCCGCCGACCGTCCCCGGCAACCTGGCCGTCGGCGGCGCCACCAACAGCACGCTCAGCCTGAGCTGGTCGGCCTCGACCGACAACTCGGGCAAGGTCGACCGCTACGAGGTGTCGCGGGACAACGCGGCGCCGGTGAGCGTCGGCGCGAACCTGAACTACACCGCGACCGGCCTGACCGCCAACACCACCTACGGGTTCCGGGTCCGCGCCTGTGACGGCTCGGACAACTGCTCCGCCTACACCTCCGTGGTGAACGGCACCACCACCGGTGGCACCGACACCACCCCGCCGACCGTGCCGACCGGCCTGACCGTGGGCGGCCCCACGGCCAGCTCGCTGAACCTGGCCTGGTCGGCCTCCACCGACGACTCCGGCAAGGTCGACCGCTACGAGGTGTCGCGGGACAACGCGGCGCCGGTCAGCGCGGGCGCGAACCTGAAGTACACCGCGACCGGCCTGACCGCCAACACCACCTACGGGTTCCGGGTGCGGGCGTGCGACGGCTCGAACAACTGCTCCGCCTACACCTCCCCGGTCAGCGGCAAGACGAGTGACGTCACCGTCCCGCCGACCGGTGAGATCCGCTACGCGCCGTACATCGACATCACGATGGCCACGCCCTCCCTGGTGAGCGCCGCCAACGCGACCGGCGTGAAGAACTACACCCTCGGTTTCGCCCTCGGCGACAGCACCGGCTGCAACCCCGCCTGGGGCGGCACCATCCCCGTCGACGAGCCCCGCATCATCAACGACGTCAAGGCGCTCCAGGCGCAGGGCGGCCAGGTGATCGTGGCCACCGGCGGCGCCCAGGGCCCCTACCTCGAGCACACCTGCGGCACCTCCGCCGCGCTGCTCGCCGCCTACAAGAAGGTGCTCGACATCGTCGGCACCAACCACCTGGACGTCGACGTCGAGGCCTCCATCGACGTCAACAAGGTCAACACCGCGCTGAAGCAGCTCCAGGCGGAGCGCGGCACCGTGATCAGCTACACGCTGCGGATCCAGGGTCAGGACTACGGACTCGACCCGTTCTCGGTGTCGATCCTGCAGGACGCGGCGGCCAAGGGCCTCGACGTCATCGTCAACCCCATGCTGATGGACTTCGGTTACAGCGGTAACTGGGGTGCCGCGCTGATCAGCGCCGCGCAGGCCACGCTCAACCAGATGAAGGGCGTCTGGCCCGCCAAGACCGACACGCAGCTCAAGAAGATGCTCGGTCTCACCCCGATGATCGGCAAGAACGACACGGGCCCGACCACCACCCAGGCCGACGCCCGCTCGCTGCTCAGCTGGGCCAACACCAACCACGTGGGTTACATCGGCTTCTGGTCCGCCGGCCGTGACAATGGCGGCTGCCCCAACGGTCAGGTCTCGCCCACCTGCAGCGGCATCTCCCAGTCGCCGTGGGAATTCACCAACATCTTCAAGGGATTCACCGGATGAACCTCAGGAAGCTCGCGGCGGCCACCGTGCTGGCATTGAGCGGGACGATGCTCGCCGCCACGCCGGCCTACGCCGTCAACCTCGCCAACAACTCTGGTTTCGAAGACGGCCTGACCGGCTGGACCTGCCCGGGAACCACCTCGGGGGCCACGACGGTCTCCTCGCCGGTGCACGGCGGCTCCAAGGCCCTGCAGGCCACGCCCGTCGGCAACGACACCGCGCGCTGCCAGCAGACGGTCAGCGTCAAGCCCGCCTCGACGTACACGCTGTCGGGCTGGGTGCGCGGCGGCTACGTGTTCCTCGGCGTGAGCGGTACCGGCACGACCGACCAGAGCACCTGGACGTCCTCGCCGTCGGCCTACTCCCAGCTGACCCGGACCTTCACCACCGGCGCCTCGACCAACTCGGTGACGATCTACGTCAACAGCTGGTACGGCCAGGGCGCCTACCAGGCCGACGACATCGTCCTGGACGGCCCGCCCCCGCACGTGATCCCGGCGCGGCCCATCATCCAGAAGGTCACCAACAGCCCCAGCAGCGCCACGCTGGACTGGACCGACTCCGAGTGGGCGACGAGCTACAACGTCTACCGCGACGGCGTCAAGGCCGCCACGACCACGACCAGCGAGTACACCGACATAGGCCAGCCGGCCGGTCCCCACGTCTACGAGGTGACCGCCGTCAACTCGGCCGGTGAGTCGGGCAAGTCCGACCCGGTCACGGTGATCTTCGGCAACGACACCCCGCAGGTTCCGGCCACCCCCACCGGCCTGACCGGCACGGGCGGCATGACCTCGGCCACGATCAAGTGGAACGCCTCGAACGGGGCGACGAGCTACAACATCTACCGTGACGGCGCCAAGGTCAACTCGGGCACGGCGACCACTTACACGGAGAACCTCGCACCGGGCAAGGACTACAGCTACCAGGTGACCGCCGTCAACGCGGCGGGCGAGTCGGCCAAGTCAGCCGCGGTCTCCGTCCCGGTCGGCCACGACACTCCGCCGCCGCCCGGCACCCCGGGCGGGCTGGCCGCCACGGTCAACGGCAACACCGTGACGCTGACGTGGAACAACGCCCAGGGCAACGCGACCGGCTACAACGTCTACCGCGGCACCACGAAGGTCGGTTCCACGACGACCACGACCTTCAGCGAGGTCCTCGCCGGCGGCACCTACGCCTACCAGGTGAGCGCCTTCAACCCGGTCGGGGAGTCGGCCAAGTCCGCCCCGGTCACGGTCACGGTCGGCCCCGGCGACCCGCCCGCGAGCCGGGTCCTGGTCGGCTACCTGCACGCCTCGTTCGCCAACGGCTCGGGCTACGTGCGGATGGCCGACGTGCCCAAGGAGTGGGACTTCATCAACCTGTCCTTCGGCGAGCCCACCTCGGTGACCTCCGGTGACATCCGCTTCGTGCGCTGCTCGGTCACCGACTGCCCCAGCGTCGAGTCCGACGCCGACTTCATCGCGGCGATCAAGGCCAAGCAGGCGCAGGGCAAGAAGGTGCTGATCTCGATCGGCGGCCAGAACGGCCAGGTCCAGCTCACCACCACGGCCGCGCGTGACAAGTTCGTCGAGTCGGTGAGCGCCATCATCGACAAGTACGGCCTCGACGGCCTGGACGTCGACTTCGAGGGACACTCGCTCTACCTCAACCAGGGCGACACCAACCTCGCGGCCCCGACCACCCCGGTCGTGGTGAACCTGATCGCCGCGCTGAAGAGCCTCAAGGCCAAGTACGGCGCGAAGTTCGTGCTGACCATGGCCCCCGAGACGTTCTTCGTCCAGCTCGGCTACCAGTTCTACGGTCCCGGCGCGAACGGCTCCGCCGACCAGCGGGCCGGGTCCTACCTGCCCGTCATCCACGCGCTGCGCAACGACCTGACCCTGCTGCACGTCCAGGACTACAACTCCGGGCCGATCACCGGACTGGACAACCAGTACCACACCATGGGCAACGCGGACTTCCACGTGGCCATGACGGACATGCTGCTGGCGGGCTTCCCGATCGCGGGCAACCCGAACAACGTCTTCCCGGCCCTGCGCCCGGACCAGGTCGCCATCGGCCTGCCCGCCGCGACCTACGCGGGCGGCGGCTTCACCTCCGTCGCCGAGGTCCAGAAGGCGTTCGACTGCCTGGCCAAGGGCACCAACTGCGGGTCCTACAAGCCTCGTGCCGGCGTCAAGCCCGGTCTGCGCGGCCTGATGACCTGGTCAATCAACTGGGATAAGTACAACAACTTCGAGTTCTCCCGTAACCACCGGGCCTACCTTGACGCCCTGAAGTAGAGGCCCCTCGCCGCCGGAGGAGACGGACCTCCGGCGGCGAGGTTCCGATCGCCGCCGGGGAGACGGATCCCCGGTGGCGAGGTTTCCATCGGCGCCGGGGGAGACGGACCTCCGGCGCCGATGTTCTTTCCCGTGCCGTCGCCCCAAGGAGTGAGCAAGTGATGAGACTACGCATCATGGCGTCCATCGCCGCGGTCGCGGTGACGGGCGCGCTGGCGGTCGTCCTCCCGGCGACCTCCGCCTCCGCGGCCGCCTGCGCGGCCCCGTGGAGCGCGTCGAAGGTCTACACCGGTGGCGCGGTCGCCTCCTACAACAGCCACAACTGGTCGGCCAAGTGGTGGACCCAGAACGAGACCCCGGGCAGCGCCGTCGTGTGGGCGGACCAGGGCGTGTGCGGCGGCGGTACGCCGAGCCCCTCCCCCACGGTCACCCCCTCCTCCACGCCGACCTCGCCCACCCCGACGACCTGCGACTACCCCGCCTGGGTCGCGGGCAGGGCGTACGTCACGGGCGACATCGTCAAGTACACCAACGGGCAGTACTACCAGGCCACCCACGACAACCCGGGCTACGACCCCGTCATCAGCACGTGGTACTGGTCGCCGTACATCTGCCGCCCCTCCTCCACCCCGACCCCCACCCCGACGTCGACGACGCCGAACCCGGGGGGCTTCGTGGTCAGCGAGGCGCAGTTCAACCAGATGTTCCCGAGCCGCAACTCCTTCTACACCTACAGCGGCCTGGTCAACGCGCTGAGCGCCTACCCCGCCTTCGCGGGCACCGGCAGCGACACCGTCAGGAAGCAGGAGGCGGCGGCCTTCCTGGCCAACGTCAGCCACGAGACCGGCGGCCTGGTCTACATCGTGGAGACCAACACCTCGAACTACCCCCACTACTGCGACGCCGGTCAGCCCTACGGCTGCCCCGCGGGACAGGCCGCCTACTACGGCCGGGGCCCGATCCAGCTGAGCTGGAACTACAACTACAAGGCGGCGGGCGACGCCCTGGGGATCGACCTGCTGCGCAACCCCAACCTGGTGCAGACCGACCCGGCGGTGTCCTGGAAGACCGGCATCTGGTACTGGATGACCCAGAACGGCCCCGGCACGATGACGCCGCACAACGCGATGGTCAACGGCGCGGGCTTCGGTGAGACGATCCGCAGCATCAACGGCGCGCTGGAGTGCAACGGCGGCAACCCCTCCCAGGTGCAGAGCCGGATCAACAGCTACCAGCGGTTCACCCAGATCCTGGGCGTCACCCCGGGCGACAAGCTGAGCTGCTGACCTTTCGACCATCTCCCGGACCCGCCCGGCGACACCCCGAGTCACCGGGCGGGCTCCGCCGGAGGACCCCCGGCCGCAGTCGCGCCGGCCGGGGGCCCTCCGGCACCTTGGACCCCCTGCGAGCGACCCGTCACACACGGTTAGCATTTGTGGTGTCGGGGGGTACGCATGCCGAATGAACTTCGCAGGGGCCAGTCCGCCAATCTGGCGCTCGCCACCGCCGCGTTCGCGATCACCTTCTGGGCGTGGAACCTGATCGGTCCGCTGTCCGGGAGCTACAGCAGGCAACTCGGACTGTCGCCGACCCAGACCTCCCTGCTGGTCGCGATCCCGGTGCTGGTCGGCTCGCTCGGCCGCATCCCGGTCGGCGTGCTCGCCGACCGGCTCGGCGGACGGCTGATGTTCGCGATCGTCTGCTTCGCCACGATCGTTCCGGTGCTCGGAGTCGGCCTGTCGGACTCCTACGGCTGGCTGCTGCTGTGGGGCTTCCTGCTCGGTGTCGGGGGCACCTCCTTCGCGGTCGGCATCCCGTTCGTCAACGCCTGGTACGAACCCGCGCGCCGTGGCTTCGCCACCGGCTTCTTCGGCGCGGGCATGGGCGGTACGGCGCTGTCGGCGTTCCTGACGCCCCGCCTGGTCGAGTCCCTTGGCAGGGCGCAGACCCACGTGCTGATGGCCGTCGTCCTGGCCGTGATGGGCGCCGTCATGCTGCTGTTCAGCCGTAACTCGCCCGCCTGGACACCCTCGACGGAGTCCGCCCTGCCCCGGATCCGCGACGCCGTACGGATCGGGGCGACCTGGCAGTGCGCGTTCCTCTACGCCGTCTCCTTCGGCGGGTTCGTCGCCTTCTCCACCTACCTGCCCACCCTGTTGCAGATCGTCTACGGCTTCACACAGACCGGCGCCGGACTGCGCGACGCCGGGTTCTCGGTCGCCGCAGTCGTCGCCAGGCCGGTGGGCGGCGTGCTCTCCGACCGGGTCGGCCCGGCCCGGGTGCTGCTGATCTCGTTCGCGGGAACCGCGGTCATGGCGATCGTCCTGGCCTTCACCCCGCCGCCGGAGTTCTTCGCCGGGACCTGTTTCGTGCTGATGGCGCTCTTCCTGGGGCTGGGCACCGGAGGCGTCTTCGCCCTGGTCGCCAAGCTCGTCGAGCCGTCCAAGGTGGGCACGGTGACCGGCCTGGTGGGCGCGGCGGGCGGTCTGGGAGGTTACTTCCCGCCGCTGGTCATGGGCGTCGTCTACACCGCGACCCACGCCTACACGGTGGGTTACGCCTTGCTCGCCGCGACGGCGCTGGCCGCGCTGGCCTACACCTGGAGGGCGTTCACCTCCTCCTCGACGACCGGCGGCGGAGCAGCAGGCCGATGAGCAGGCCGATCAGCATCATCACCAGCAGCGCGCTCCACAGCGGTGAGGTCAGGTCGAGGGTCAGCCACCGGACCCTGACCGCCGAGCGGTTCTGCGCGATGAAGATCGCGCCGAGTACCAGCAGCGCCAGCGCGACCCACAGCCGTGGCGGCAGCGCCGAGAGCCGCTTTCCGAACGACTTCGACCCGCCGGGCGACGTCGAGGTCATACACACCTCCACCGACTACACATTGTATCAATTATACTACTTTGTGCTATAAAAGCTGAGAGACTGGTCTCGTTTTTGAGACTGTGTGGGCGCCGGACGACGGCTTCCGGCAGGCTGTTACCGTCATGGACTACGCAATTCTCACGGGGTTTGTCCTCGTCACCGGTGTCGTGCTCGCGATCGTCGCCCAGTGGAGGGGCTGGCGCCCGTCGCTCGTCGTCGTGCTCGCGGTCGGAATCCTCTTCCGGCTGGTCATCATGACGACCTCCGCGATCGACACCTGGCAGCCGGTGGACTTCATGCAGAGCTTCAAGCCCGCGGGCGAGGCGATCCTGAACCACCAGGATCCCGTGCTCGGCAGCAAGGGGGGCTGGCACTTCCTGCCGACCATCCCCTACGTGTACGGGCTGCTGCTCTGGCTGGGAATCCCGTGGGAGGTGGGCGGCAGACTCGTCACCGTGGTCGCCGACATCGCGCTGATCCCGCTCGTCGGCAAGCTCGCCGGCGGCCCCAAGGCCTCACTGCGCGCCTTCCAGTACGCCTGCAACCCGCTGGCCATGCTCGTCGCCGCGGTCCACGGCCAGGTCGAGCCGGTCGCGCTGGTCTTCGGCGTGGCCGCCTTCGTGATCGCCAGAGGTCCCGGCAACCCCGACCGCCCCGGCATCGTCGTGGACGTGTTCGCCCTGGCGCGGGAGCGCGTGTCGGCCCTCGGGGTCGGCGGTGCGGTACGGAGCGCCCTGGGGCCGGGCGGCGCGGTGCGCACCGCGCTGGCACCCGGCGGCGTGGTGCGCGGAGCCCTGACGCCCCGTCCCGGCGACAAAGCCTCCATCCGCAGGGCGTTGCTCGCCGGACTGCTGATGGGCCTGGCCCTGTGCGCCAAGAGCTGGCCGATCTGGCTGATCCCCGGGATGCTCCTGCTGCTGCCGACCTTCCGCTCCCGTGTCGTCGCGTTCGTCGCCACGGGCGTCCCCCCGGTCTTCTTCCTGGTCACCCTGCCCGTCTTCGCGGGCACCTCGCTGGACCAGATCCCCGAGGTCATCCGGATCATGGGCGACGTCCGCCCGATCGTCGGTGAGTGGAGCTACAGCGCGATCATGGTCGGCGGCGACTGGACGCTCGACGCGGGGATCGCCACGTTCGGCACCCGGCTGATCTACTGCACGCTGCTGGTCGTGGCCTTCCTCTGGCGCCGCGCCGACCCGATCGACCTCACCACCGCCCTGCTGCTCGCCTTCATGGTCACCACGCCCCGTCTCGGCGCGCAGTACCTGCTGTGGTTCATGCCGTTCCTGATCGCGCGGCCCACCCGCTTCGCCTGGCCCGCCGTCATCGGCGTCTCGCTCTGGGCGGGGTACGGCTACCTCTACATGACCCAGTTCGACACCGACACCTGGTGGGCGCTGCACTCCGTCTGGGCGAGGGCCTCCATCGTGCTGCTGCCGATCCTGGCCCTCGCCATGCCCTGGAAGCGCCGCGTCTCCAAGGCTCCCGTCACCGTCCCGGAGACGCTTCCGCGGGCCCCCGTCCCGGCCTCCGCCTCCGCCTGAGAAAGCGGGCGCGCGGCCCCGTGGGGCCTTGCGGGGCCTTGCGGGGCCTTGCGGGGCCTTGCGGGGCCTTGCGGGGCCTCGTGAGGTCTCGTGGGGTGGAGAATGTACGGCCCGGCGGAGGCTGCTAGGTTCGGTTGACTGTGACGAGCAACGTGGAAGTCCTGCGCTACACCGCCTTCACCCACGATCCCGCGGGCGGGAACCCGGCGGGGATCGTCCTCGACGCCCGTGAGCTGTCCGACGGCGAGATGCTCGAGATCGCCGCCGAGGTCGGATACTCGGAGACGGCCTTCGTCACCGAGCGCGACGACGAGGGGCGCACGTTCCGGGTCCGATACTTCGCCCCCGCCGCCGAGATCGACTTCTGCGGGCACGCCACGATCGCCACCGCGGTGGTGCTGGCCGAACGGCTCGGAACCGGGCGGCTGCTGTTCGACACCGACGCGGGCCGGATCACCGTGGACACCGAGATCGACGACGACACGCTCCGCGCGACGCTCACCAGCGTGCCCACCCGCTCCCGCCCGGCAGGGGAGGAAGAGCTCGCCGAGGCGCTCGCCGCCCTCGGCTGGTCACGCGGTGACCTCGACCCGGCGTTCCCGCCGCACGTCGCCTTCGGCGGGGTCGAGCACCTCGTGCTCGCCGCCGCATCCCGCGAGCGGCTGGCCGACCTCGACTACGACTTCGAGGCGCTGAGATCGGTGATGACGCGCCACGGCTGGACGACGGTGAACCTCTTCTGGCGAGAGAGCGACGAACGTTTCCACGCCCGCAACCCGTTCCCCGTCGGGGGAGTGGTCGAGGACCCCGCGACCGGGGCCGCGGCCGCCGCCTTCGGGGGCTACCTCCGCGTGCTGGGGACCGGCTCCGACGAGTTCACCGTCATCCAGGGAGTGGACATGGGGCGGCCCAGCACGCTGAAGGTGTCGATCGCCTCCCAGGACGGCCGCACCCGGGTCGGCGGCGGCGCCGTACCCCTGGAGGTATCCGGTGGTGGACACACGTCCTCATATGAATGAATTCACCACATGGACGAATACCTGCAGCGGATCGGGGCGTCCCGCCCTCCGCGCCCGGACGCCGAGTCGCTGCGCGACCTCCAGCTGCGTCACCTGCTGACGGTCCCGTTCGAGAACCTGAGCATCCATCTCGGCGAGCCCATCGTGCTCGACGAGCAGGCTCTGATCGACAAGATCGTCGGCAGGCGCAGAGGCGGCTTCTGCTACGAGCTCAACGGCGCGTTCGCCGTGCTGCTGCGTTCGCTGGGTTATCAGGTGACCCTCCTGGCCGCCCGGGTGTTCGCCGACGGCTCCCTCGGCCCGCCCTTCGACCACATGGCGCTGCGGGTCGACGCCCCCGACCCCTGGCTCGTCGACGTCGGCTTCGGCAAGTTCACCCACTATCCGCTCCGCTTCGACCTGCGCACCGAGCAGTCCGACCCCGGCGGCTCCTTCCGGCTGGCCGAGACCGAGGAGGGCGATCTCGACGTGCTGCAGGACGGCGTGCCGCAGTACCGCCTCGAACGGCGGCCACGCGCCCTGGCCGACTACGAGGCGACCTGCTGGTGGCAGCAGACCTCGCCCAGGTCGCACTTCGCCCGGTCGCTCGTCTGCTCCCTCCTCACCGAGGGCGGACGCGTCACGCTGAGCGACAGACTGCTCGTCCGGACCACCGGGGACGAGCGCCGGGAACACCTCCTGGCCACCGACACCGAGGTCCTCGCGGCCTACCGCGACCACTTCGGCATCGAACTGACCAGGCTCCCCGTCGCCCCCGCGCGGCAGGAGGAAGCCTCCGAGTAGGCGGCACCCGGCCGGCTCAGGACGGGCGTCCGACCAGTCTGCCGAGGGGGACCCCGGCCAGCCGCCTGACCTCGTTGGCCATGTGCGACTGGTCGGCGTATCCACTGACCACGGCCACCTCGGCCGGCGCGACCCCGCTTCTGGCCAGCCGCAGCGCCCGCTGGAACCTCACCACCCGCTGCAGCGTCTTAGGCCCGTACCCGAAGGCCCGCAGCGATCGGCGGTGCAGCTGCCGCTCGCCGAGCCCGAGATCCCAGGCCACCTGCCCGACGCTCCTGCCCTCCCGCAGCGCCCTGGCGATGGCGGGGGCCGCCGGGTCGGGGCCGGGGGCCTCGCGCAGCCGTACGGCCAGCATCTCCTGCATGGTCGAGGGCGTCAGGCCGGGCAGCACGCCCAGCTCGGCCAGCGGCACCCGGGAGTCCCGCAGGGCCTCGACCGGCACGCCGAACACCCCGCCGACCGCGCCAGGCCGGAAGCGGATGCCGAAGTAGCGGTCACCGGAGGACATCCGCACCGGCATCGGCCCGGTGTCCGGTCCGGCGACGTGCGGCCCCTCCGGCCCCCAGATCAGGTCGACGCAGCCGTCGGGGACCACCAGCTGTGTCGAGGACGAGATGGCGATGTTCGTCCAGACATGGGTCACCCGCCCGGCGAGCGCCGGAGCCGGGCCCCACTCGCGATACATGTCTCCAGGCTATGACCGCGGGCCCGGCGGTCGTCCCGGCGGTCGTTCCCGAGGGGGCGGAGAGGCCGCCCCGCGTTGACCCCGGGCGCGGCAGCCCAGTCATGCCGAAGGGGCGCGCTGTGGTGGCCGCCCCGCGTTGACCCCGGGCGCGGGCCGGGCGACCGACCCGGGACGGTCACGGACGTCCGTCGCCGGGGGCCTGTCCGGAGACGAGCGCCGCGGCCCACCTCCCCGCGGGATCGCTGTCGATGAGCAGGGCACGGGCCAGCAGACTGAGGGGAATGGCGAGGAGGGCTCCCAGGGGGCCCAGCACGAACGTCCACACCAGTAGGGACAGGAACGTCACGGTCGTGGACAGCCCCACGGCGTCGCCGAGGAACTTGGGCTGGATGAGCGACTGGACCACGAAGTTGATCAGCAGGTAACAGGCGATCACCAGGATCATGGTCTTGGGGCCGCCCTCGAGCAGACCGAGGAGAGCGGGCGGAACCAGTCCGATGATGAAGCCGATGTTCGGGATGTAGTTGGTGATCAGCGCCAGCACCCCCCAGAGCAGCGGGAGCGGGACGCCGAGCACCCACAGCGCGATCACGTCGAGCGCGGAGCAGACAAGTCCGAACACCGTCGAGACGACGAGGTAGCGGCGGGTGTTGTGGGCGAACAGACCGAGCGCCCGCACGAGTTCGGACCTGTGCCGCGCCATGTCCGACGAGAGGACGCGGGAGAAGGCGCGGGCGTCCAGGCACATGGCCAGTACCAGCACGACGATGAGCACCAGGCTGGTGAAGACTTCCAGCAGCCCGGAGGCGAAGCCGGTCAGAAGGTCGAAGACCCTGCCGGGATCGAGCGTCTTGATCGCCTGGTTCACCTGCTGGGTGCCGATGCCGAGCTGTGCCGCCAGCCGCTGCGTCTGAAGGACGATCTGGTCGAACTGCCGGCTGTAGGTCGGGGCGAGGGTCGCCATCTGGGCGGCCGAGAAGCCGAGGATCGCCACCATGCCCAACAGCAGGAACAGCACCAGTGCCAGCGGTGCCGCGACGAGAGTCCAGCCGGGTGCGCCGTGTCTCTCCAGCCAGGTCCGGACCGGGGCGACCGCCAGGACGAGCACCAGCGCGAGTAACACGGGCCCGATGATCGACCCGACCTCTCGCATACCGGCCAGTGTGACCACGGCGCTCGCCGTGCAGAGCAGCACGATGAGAGCCCGGGGAATCCCCTGTCGCTCCGTCATATTGGATCTCTACCCATATGGGGAGAAACGTGCCGCCACCGGGAGATCGTCGATTTGACGATGGGGAGTGCCGTACATAGAGTTCACAGGCCCGAGGGGGTTGGCGGAGATCGCCAAAACCTCGGGACTCCCCTCTGATCAAAATCCCTCGGTGGGACGCGTGCGTCCTGACGGGATTCGGTTCGACAAGAGCCGGATGTTGGAGTAAGTTAGAAGGGTTGCTCCGGAGACGGGGCGGTCTGAATTCCCCTCAGGCAAGCAAGATCGAATCAAATGGATCCGAACGGATCGGTTTGACACGAAAAAGCGGGCCTGAAAGAATAAAGACACAACGGAACGAACGAAACGCCCCGGAAGCTCCGGCCGGTTGGTCGGGTGGATGGTGAACGCGTCCGTTTCTTGAGAACTCAACAGTGTGTTAAAAGCCAGTGCATGAAGCACAACCCCGTCCCAGCCAC